>JBAPVZ010000609.1:0-3789 GCA_049283435.1 Candidatus Dormiibacterota bacterium | reverse complement strand
GCTACGGCCTGGGCGCCGCGTTCGCCCTCTTCGGACTCTGGTTGATCCATCAGTCGAGCTGAGGGAGGCCGCGTCGTGGAACAGAATCGTGCCCGGAGCCGGTTCCACTTCCTGACCCATGGCTGTGGAGCAAGCGATCGGCGACATCACCACACGCATCGGCAACACGCCGCTGCTCCGGATCCACCTGTTCGACGAGCTGAATCCCCGGCTGCAGGTGTATGCGAAGGCGGAGTGGTTCAACCCGGGCGGCTCGGTCAAGGATCGGGCGGCCCTCGCCATGATCGAGGACGGGGAGCGGCGCGGCGCCCTGAGCGCAGGCAAGACGATCATCGACTCCACGTCCGGCAACACCGGCGTCGCCTACGCGATGGTTGGTGCCGCGAAGGGCTACCCGGTCGCGCTGGTGATGCCGGCGAACGTGAGCAGTGAGCGCAAGGAACTGGTGCTCGCCTACGGCGCGCAGCCGATCTATACCGATCCCATGGAGGGGTCGGACGGCGCCATCCGCAAGGTGCGCGAGTTGGTCGCCGAGAATCGGGATCGCTACTTCTATCCCGATCAGTACAACAACCCGGCCAACCCCGCGGCCCACCGCAGCGGGACCGCGCGCGAGATCCTGGCCCAGGTGCCGGGCCGGATCACCCATTTCGTCGCCGGCCTCGGGACGACCGGCACGTTCGTCGGCACCACGATCGGGCTGAAGGCCGCAGTACCGGGCGTCGTCGCGATCGCAGTCCAGCCGGAGGAATCGTTCCACGGCCTGGAGGGCCTGAAGCACCTGCCGAGCGCGATCGTGCCCGGCATCTGGCAGCCGGCAGTCGCCGACCAGATCTGGGGCGCCCCGACCGAGCCCGCCTACGCGCTCGCCCGGCGGCTCGCCAACACCGAAGGGCTGCTGGCCGGGCATTCGTCCGGCGCCGTGCTGTGGGCGATCGAGCGCCTCGCCAACGACGGGGTGGAGGGCGTCGTCGTCACCGTCTTCCCCGATTCCGGCGACCGCTATCTCTCGAGCGGGCTCTACCAGCTGCGCTCGTGAAGATCAGCCGGTCGGCGATGGCGACGGTGCGTGCGCACGTCGCCGAGGGCTACCCCAACGAGGTGTGCGGCATGCTCGTCGCCGCGGCCGGCAGCGACCTCGCCGTCGAGGCGCATCGGGTCCGCAACACGATGGTGGAGCGCGCCCGCGACCGCTACCTGATGGACCCTCGGGACCAGATCCGCGTCGAGCGCGATTGCGACGAGCGGAACCTGGCCGTGATCGGCTACTACCACTCGCACCCCGATCATCCGGCACGAGCGTCGGTCACCGATGCCGGGGCCTCCTGGGCCGGGCCCGGCTACCTCATCGTGAGCTGCCACGGCGGCGAGCCGCGCGAGGCGAATCTCTTCGTCGCCGAGCGGGACGGCGGGCCGATGCACCAGGTCGCCTACGAGCTCGTCGAGGACCCGGCGCCGGCACGCTGACCGGGTTCGCGGCGGTCCGCAGCCACCCCGGCGCTCTACCATACCCGACGTCTCGTGCGCCGCATCATTGTCCGCGTCTTCGTCGCTGTCTCGCTGGCGCTCCTCGTCGCCGCGTTGGTCTTCGCGGCGGTCACCGCCGATCAGGTCTACTCGGCTTCCCACCGCAACGACGCACAGGGCGCCGATGCGATCGTCGTGCTCGGCGCCGCCCAGTACAACGGCAAGCCGTCACCGGTCCTGAAGGCGCGGCTCAACCAGTCGCTCGTCCTGTATCGGGAGGGGCTGGCGCCGGTCATCATCACGAGCGGCGGCCGTCAGCCGGGCGATCCCTACACGGAGGCTTCGGTCGGTGCCGCCTACCTCGCCGAGTCAGGCGTGCCGAGGGGTTCGATCTACCAGGAGGACACGGGGCGCACGACGTGGGAGAGCATGCGCAACGTGGCGGCGATCGGCCGCGCCCACGACCTGCGAACCGTGATCCTCGTCTCCGATCCGCTCCACTCCGCCCGCATCCGGCGGATGGCGCTCGACCTCGGTTTCCAGTCGGCGTTCACGAGCCCCGACTCCTATCTCGACTTGCGCCGGAGCACCCTGACCAAGCTGACCGAGCTGGCCTACGAGACGCTCGCGCTGATGGCGTACGAGGTCGGGTTCGACCGCTCGTAGGGCCGGCGTCGGTGCTGATCCGTCGCTGCCCGCGCCAGCCCGCCGCTCGCTGACCGGCTCAGCGGGCCGGCGAGTCGCCGGCACCCTTCAGGGCAGGCGCGAGGAAGCGCAGCAGCCGCTCCGTGCGGCCACCCGGCGGAGTGTCGCCGGACGCCGGTTCGGGCTCGGGCTCGGGCGTGAGCAGGTCGGCGAGGTACAGGAGGCTGATGTAGCGCGCGAGCGCGGGGACGTCCAGATCTCTGCGGAGCTCGCCGGCCGCTGCCGCCCGCTCCAGGATCTCGCGGATGAGATCGGGCTCACGCTGCGCCGGCGGATTTGACGGGGGTGGCGCGCTGAGCACCGCTTCCCGCAGCGCTTCGCGCAGGTCGAGCGTCCCGAAGAGGTGCTCCTGCGCGTTCGCGAAACAGACGCGAAGCGCCTCGATCAGACCCGGCCAGCGCCGCAGTGCAGCGGTCACCGCCGGTCGCACGAGCTCCTCCTGCACCTGCGCCGCGAGGGGGAGCAGCAGCGACTGCTTGCTCGGGAAGTAGTTGAAGAGCGTCGCCCGGCTGACGCCCGCGCGCTCGGCGATCGCATCCATCGTCGTGTGCCCGTAGCCACCAGCGGTGAAGCGTTCGCGCGCGGCGTCGATGATCCGCTGCCGCGTTTCCTGGCGGTGCTGCTCGCGAAGCGGCAGCGGCGCCTCGCCACCCGTGCCGGCCGCCGGCGTCATGCGCACCCGTCCCACCCAGGCTGATACCCCGATTCCGGTAGACTGCGTCTAAGTTCAGACCCAGTATAAAGCGCTCGGTCACGCCTCGGGGCCGGGCGCCGAATTGCCGAGTGCAGGAGCTGGCCTCGCATGTCCCGGTTGACCCGACTCTCGCTGCGCGCCGGACCGGTCGTCCTGATCGCGGTCGTGCTCCTCTTCATCGGCGGCGTGGCGGCCGCGACGCAGCTGCAGCAGGACCTCCTGCCGAACATCTCGGTACCTGCCTTCGTCGTCGTCACGACCGATCGGGGAGCATCGCCGAGCGTCGTCGACCAGCAGATCACGCTGCCGATGATCAACGCGATCCAGGGTGCGACCGGCGTCGACACCGTCAACTCGTCCTCCACCTCGGGCGCTTCCATCATCGAGGTCGCGTTCAACGACGGCACCGACCAGATGACCGACCAGCAGAACCTCTCGACCGCGATCGACAAGGCACGGGCGAGCCTCCCGGCGACAGCCGTCTCGCCCTCGATCACCGCGTTCTCGACGTCCGAGCTGCCGATCCTCACCTACTCCGTGTACGGCAACGAGTCGCTCGGGGCGCTGACGACGCAGCTGCAGCAGACGGGTGCAACCAAGCTCCAGGGCCTGGCCGGCGTCTCCACCGTCAACGTCACCGGCGGCCCGACGCAGGAGATCCAGGTCACGCTCGACCCGAGCAAGCTGGCGGCGCACGGCATCAGCGAGTCGGACGTCGCGCAGGCGCTGCAGCAGGCGGCGCTCGTGCAGTCGGTCGGCAGCGTGCAGAACGGGGGGCAGACGATCCCCGTGCAGGTCGCCGGCGCGCTGACGAGCGTCGCCCAGATCCAGGGCATCACCGTCTCCCCATCCGCTGCGAGCGCTGCCGCCGGGGCGTCGGGTGCCGCCGGGGCGTCGGGTGCCGCCGGGGCGTCGGGTGCCGC
>JBAPVZ010000608.1:0-4132 GCA_049283435.1 Candidatus Dormiibacterota bacterium | reverse complement strand
GTGGCGGCGGACATCGAGACCGGTCATCTCGAGATCGAGCCAGACGAGCATCAGCCGGTCGGCGACGGGCTCGGCTGGATGCCAGGCAGCAAGGACGGCTGCGGCATCGGCGTCGCGGCGCCCGACGCACCCGGGGACGGGCTTGGCGTGGTGCCGGTGCCCTGCCCGGACGCCTGCTGGATCTGCTGGAGGAGCGTCGCGACCTGCTGCATCTGCGTCGCATAGCCGGCCAGATCGCCCTGTTTGAGATCGGCCTGGGCCTGCTGGTACGCCTGCAGCGCCTGCTTCACCAGCTGCTGGATCTGTGGCGAACTCGGCGCCGAGGGCGGTGACGGCCCGCTCGACGGCGGCGCCTGCCCGGTCAGCTTGGAGATCGCGCCGTTGAGCGACGAATCGTAGACGACGGCGCTCGACGACGTCGACCCGGTCAGGATGATGTACTTCAGCTCGGGAAGGCTCTGCCCGTTCTGCGACTCGATGTACCAGGGCTCGAAGTAGAGGAACGTCCCCCCGATCGGGACCACGAGCAGGTTCCCCTTCAGCACCTTCGAGTTCTGGGCGTTGAGCAGGGAGTACTGCTGTGACAGCGTCGGGTCCTGGTTGATGCGGCTCTGCACCTGGCTCGGCCCGAAGATGACCTCGCTCCTCGGCAGCACGTACGCGATCGTCTGCCCGTAGTGGGGCGCGTCCTGGCGCACTGCCAGCCAGGCGACCATGTTGTTCTTGTTGAGCGGCGTGTAGGGCTGGATCTCCAGGTACTCGGCCTTCGGCTCGCCGGGCAGCCGCATCATCACGTAATACGGCGTGATCCCCTGGGTCGAGTAGACGTCCTCGCGGTTGTAGAACGTGCGCGGGTCCGTCATGTGATACGTCGAGTACATCTGGGCCTGGACGTTGAAGTAGTCCTGCGGCACCCTGATGTGCTTGACGAGGCCCGTCGGCATCTGCGACAGCGGCTTGAACATCGAGGGGAAGGCAGCCGAGTAGGCCTTGATCAGCGGATCGTTCGGTGCGGCGACAAAGAGGGTCGTCTTCCCGGTGTAGGCGTCGACGACGACCTTCACCGAGTTGCGGATGTAGTTGTAGGAAAGGCCCGGCGACGACGGCAGGGTCGGGCCCGATTCCGCATACGGATAGTTGTCGGAGGTCGTGTAGGCGTCCTCGATCCAGTAGAGCTTCCCGTTGACGACCGACAGATAGGGGGTATTGTCGAGGGTCAGGAAGGGCGCGATCTCGCCGACCCGCGCCTGAATGTTGCGCAGGTAGAGGATCCGCGATCGACTCTGGATCTGATCGGAGATCAGCAGGTTCAGGTCGCCGGTGCGCATGGACCAGAGCAGCCGGTTGGTTCCGTTCAACTGGGGAGCATCGGTGCCGGTCCACGTCGACGTCGCGTTGCCGCTGCTGGATCCGTTCGGATAGTCGAACTCCGCCTGCGCCGAGGGCGCCGCGACCCAGCTGCTCTCCTGGCCGCCGAAATAGATCTGCGGCTGCGCGACCGCCAGCGGCCCGGTATTCGGGATGTTCTGCGCGACGTACTGCGGCAACCCCTGCTGATCGACCGCCGACACCGGGCTGGCGACGACCCCGTAGCCGTGTGTGTAGACGAGACGCTGGTTGACCCACGTCTGCGCCTGCGGGGGCAGCTGTGACTGGTCCATCTCGCGCGGGCTGATCTCGACCTGCTGGTAGTTGCCGCTGATCGTGTACCGGTCGAGGCCGATCTGCTGGAACGTGTAGTAGGTGCGGATCGCCTGCTGCTGCTGATAGACATTCTGCAGGGGCGTCGTGTCCCAGAGCCGCAGATTGCTGATCGTCGTCTGGTCGTTGGCGACGGCCTGCGAGGTCACGGCGCCGGTGCCGCTGTACTGCTGGAGCTGGACCTTGCTCAGGTCGTAGGCCTGGCGGGTGCCGGCGATCTCGCGTGCGATGTACGGCTGTTCCTGGCTCAGCTCGGCCGGCTGCACCGACAGTCGCTGCACGAGGGCGGGATAGATGGCGACGACGATGGCCGCGGCGATCCAGATCGCGACGGCGATCACGATCCACCGGAAGCGACGCAGACGGCTGGCGGCGTTCGCGATCAGCGCCAGTGACAGGAGCACCGCGAGGACGACCTGCGCGGTCGTCAGCGGGAGTCGCGCGTGGATGTCGGTGAAGCCGGCGCCCCAGACGGCGCTGTCGTGGCCGTAGACGTATCCGTACCGGCTCAGCCAGGCGCCGAACGCGACGACCAAACCGAAGATGCCGATCAGCACCGACACGTGCGCGGTGCCCCGCGGTTGCAGCCGCAGGTCGATGTGGTCGCCGTGCCAGCTGTGGAGGCCGTAGGTGAGCAGGATGACGACGACGAGCAGGCCGACGAGCCAGCTCTGCACGTCGCCGAGGAACGGCAGCTGGGTCAGGTAGAAGCCGAGGTCGGCGCCGAGCACCGGGTCGTGCTGCCCCGTCATCTGCGGATGCATGAACAGCGCCAGGTCGGTCCAGAAAGAGGTGAGCGAGAAGGCCAGGATCAGCGCCAGGATGGCGCCCCCGATCATCGCGGCGACCCCGAGGCGGCTCCGCAGGGTGCGGCGCTTGATGCCGACCGCGCGCAGCTTGCCGCTGGTCCGGAAGCGCAGGACGAGCACGACGTTGCCGACCGTGAAGAGGAACGGGACGAGGAAGCCGACGGCGAACAGGAAGAGCTGGAGCTCGACCCGCGTCGCGTAGGCCCCGCCGAACCCCAGAGCTGAGAACCACTCGGCGTTCGTGATCAGCGTCACGATCGGCTCCGCGACGATGATCAGGAAGATCGCGGCGGCGACGAACGCGAGCCCGATCCAGAACCGCCGGGGCGGCCGCGGGATGTGGATGTCACCGAGCGCCTCGAACCCAGGGCCGCCCGGTCCGAACGGAGTACCGAAGGGATTCGTCGGGGGTCGTCGTGCCACTCGGTCGCAGGGTAAGCCTCGGCGTGCAGGACGTGGGCCGGCGGAACGACGATGCCCCCACCGCGCCCGGGCTACCCGCCGACTTCGGGCTCCGGCACACCGGCGGATCCCGCCCGAGGCGTACCTCGGTCAGTGGTGCCGACCGTTGCCGTTCGCGCTCGCCGTCGCCGTCGCCGGGGTCGGCATGCGCTCGATCTTCGCATCGATGACGCCGTACTCGATCGCCCCCTCCGGCGTCAGGTAGAAGTCGCGCTCCAGATCGTGCTCCAGGCGCTCGATCGGCTGGCCGGTGTGCCTCGCGTAGATCTCGACCATGAGCCGGCGCTGACGGATGATCTCGCGCGCGGCGATCTCGATGTCGGTCGCCTGGCCCTGGACGCCGGGTGACCATGGCTGGTGCAGGACGACCTGCGAGTGCGGCAGCGCGTACCGCTTGCCGGGTTCCCCGCCGGCGAGGACGAGCGAGCCCCCGCTGGCCGCCAGCCCGGTGTTCAGCGTGCTGACGGGCGCCGAGACGTACTGCATCGCGTCGTAGATCGACAGTGCGCCGCTGACGTCGCCGCCCGGGCTGTTGACATAGACGCCGATCTCCCTGGTCGGGTCCTCGCTGTCGAGAAACAGGAGCTGTGCGACCACCAGATTCGTCACCTGGGCATCGATCGGCTGGCCGAGGAACACGATCCGGTCCTTCAGCAGCCTCGAGTAGATGTCGTATGCGCGCTCACCGTGGCCCGTCGACTCGAGAACGGTCGGAACGATCATGGCGATTACCCCAGGAATCCAATGCGGCGCCGCTGCGCGCCCTCGGTCATGACCAGAAAGGAGGTGAACCGGGCGACGGTCTGGAGCGCCTCCCGATCGAGCGTCCGGCACATCGCCTGCACCGAGGCCCGGGGGTCCGGGTCCCAGCTGCTCTGCACCAGCTGCCGGGCGCCGAGCTCCTGCGCCAGCTCGAGATAAAGGTCGGCGACGGTCACCTCCAGCGCCCCCGCGACCTTGAGCAGGCGCTCGGTCGAGATCTCCTTGCGCCCGCGCTCGACCTCCGAGAGGTGCGCGGGCGAGATGCCGGCCGGCAACGCCACGTCGGCGAGCGATCGTTCGTGCTGCTCGCGGTGGCGGCGCAGGAGCGCCCCGAGCGTCGCACGCACATGCTCAGGCGTTTCACTGTGAGCGAACGGCATCTGCTGTAAGCATACGAT
>JBAPVZ010000607.1:0-2048 GCA_049283435.1 Candidatus Dormiibacterota bacterium | reverse complement strand
GATTGCGATCGCGCAGCCCGGCGCGCACGCGCCGTGGGGGCACCGGGGCAGGCGGAGTCGCGTCTGCCGGCGGCACCGGCAAGTCGCCAGGCCGGCTCGTCAGCCACTCCGCCAATCGTCCTCCGGTTCCGGCAGCCCGCTGCCCGAGCGGGGCCAGGGAGGCGAGCACGGCCATCAGCGCCGCGCCCAACCACCCCAGCCGTCGCTCGGCCAGCCAGCGACGCACGCGGTCCGCCAAGCTCGGCCTCCTATCCCAACGATGTATCGGGCGACCGCCGGCGACGACCGGGGTCCGCCCCCTCCCATCTTCGACGCCGCGGCCGCGGGGCGTCGAACCGAATTGGGCCGGCGGGCAGTTGTCGCACCGGGTCACGCTCCTAAAGTGGTGCCTGGTCGCGACTGGCGAAGGTGGATCACCACCGGGGAGCGACCCACGTGATTCCCGCGAGCGCGTCGACCGCCTGGGCGCCTCCTCAGCGACGCATCGCACAGGAGGTCCGACCCATGGAGCTGCGCTACGGCACCAATCCGCAGCAGCCGGCGACGGTTGCCCCGGTCGTCGACGATCGCTGGCCCTACACGGTGCGCAACGGGCGCCCCGGCTACATCAACCTGCTCGACGCCCTGAACGCCTGGCAGCTCGTGCAGCAAGCGAGCCGCGCACTCGGCAAGCCGGCGGCCACCTCGTTCAAGCACGTCTCGCCGGCGGGGGCCGCGGTCGCGGGAACGGTCGACGAGGTGACGGCCGAACTGTACGGGGTCGACGGCGCGAGCGTCGGCGCGTCGACGAGCGCCTACCTGCGGGCGCGGGACGCCGACCCCAAGTCGTCCTACGGCGATTTCGTCGCGCTCTCCGATCCGGTCGACGCCGAGCTGGCGTCGGTGCTCGCGCGGGTCGTGTGCGACGGCATCGTCGCGCCCGGGTACGAACCGGCGGCGCTGGAGACGCTGAGCCGCAAGAAGAACGGCGGATTCCTCGTGCTGCAGGCCGACCCCACGTTCGAGCCCCCCGCGGAGGACCACCGCGACGTCTATGGCGTCCGGTTCACGCAGTCGCGCGACACCGTCGAGATCGGGCCCTCCGTGCTCGAGGACGCGATCGGCGAGCCGGTGTCGGAGCAGGCGAAGGCGGACCTGCTGCTCGGGCTCGTCGTGCTCCGCTTCACGCAGTCGAACTCGACGTGCTACGTGCGGGGCGGGCAGGCGCTCGGGATCGGCGCCGGGCAGCAGTCGCGCGTCGACTGCACGCGCCTGGCGGGTGCGAAGGTCGACACCTGGTGGCTGCGCCGCCACCCGCTCGTGCGGGGCCTCGACTTCAAGCCCGAGGTGAAGCGGCAGGATCGGATCAACTGGCAGATCCGGTTCATCGAGGGTGACCTCACGCCCGACGAGCGCGCGAGCCTGACTGCGGCGCTCGCGACGCCGCCCCAAGAGGAGCTGACGACCGAGCAGCGCCGGCAGTGGCTCGACCAGCTGACCGGGGTCGCGTTCGCCTCCGACGGCTTCCTCCCCTTCCGGGACAACGTCGACCACGCGGCGCGCCACGGCGTCTCCGCGATCGCCGAGCCGGGCGGCTCCGTCCGCGCCGCCGACATCGAGGCGGCGTGCCGGGAGCACGGGATCACGCTCGTCCGCACCGGGCTGCGCCTCTTCCACCACTGACGTCGGCGGCCGGACGGGCGCCGTGTCCGTCCGGCAGCGACTTGCGCGAAGGGACGGGCGCGCAGACTGGCGGCGTGAGTCGGGTCGAAGAGGACCGGCTGCGCGCGATCGTTCGCGGCTCGCGATGGTTTCTCGGTGTCCTGGAGGCAGTCCGCGAGAGCGCGCTGCCCGACGCATGGGTCGGTGCCGGCGCGCTGCGCGATCTCGTCTGGGGAACCTTGCACGACGGCTTCGAGGTGACCCGCGTCCGCGACGTCGACGTCGCCTACTTCGACGCGGCCGACCTGCGCCGTGAGCGCGACGACGAGGCGGACACGCTGCTGCGATCGCTGCGGCCGGACGTGCCCTGGGAAGCGAAGAACCAGGCGGCCGTCCACACCTGGTAC
>JBAPVZ010000606.1:0-2965 GCA_049283435.1 Candidatus Dormiibacterota bacterium | reverse complement strand
ATGTGTACGTGCGTGAGCGACCCGGTGGAGCCGTCCCACCAGTTCTTCACCGGTTGGAAGTCGACCGAGGCGTTCGGCGTGTACTGCGTCAGCTGGAAGGGCCCGATGCCGACCGCCGTCTTCGGATTGCTCCACCAGGAGGCGCCGCCCGCCTGCACCGCCTTCGGGTCGAGAATGTTGGCGGTCCAGATCGCCGTCTCGGTCAGCCAGTAGCCGGCCGGATACTGCAGGTGGGCGACGACCGTGTAGTCGTCGGGAGCGGTGAGGCCGCTCATCGCCGTCACGTTCTGGTTGGCGACCGCCTGGTAGCCGACGACCGGCTGGAAGGCGCTGGCATAGGAGCCCTGGAGCGAGGCGGCCCGGTTCCAGCTGAAGAGCACGTCCTGCGCGGTCACCGGGTCGCCGTTCCAGAACTTGACGTCGTGCTTCAGATGGAACGTGTAGGTCTTGCCGTCCGCCGAGACGGTGGGCAGCGACGTCGCGGCGAAGGGGACGATCTTCAGGTTCGGCGCGAACGCCAGGAGACCGCCGAACATCTCGTTCGTCAGCGTGATGCCGACGCCGTCGCTCACCTGGCCGGGGTCCAGGGTGGAGATGTCGTCGCCGGCGATGAGCGGGAAGCTGAACGTCTGATTCGCGGCCAGCTGCGTGCTGCTGCCGCCGCTCGAACCGCCGCACGCGACCGCGAGCAACGCCATCGCGGCGGCCAGTGCCACCGCCCTCCACCGAAGACCACCCATTGACGAAACTCCCGTTGTCCCCGGACTGCTCGGCATTTGGGCGGCGTCGCGCCCGAGGCTGCACTCTCCCGATCTCCCGGCCGTCGTTGGCGAACGATCAGCGCGCCGCAGCCGAGGGGCTCTGGGCGGATATCTTGGCACGAACGCGGACAGAGTCAACCTCCGAGATCGCCTGAAGGTCCTCGGAGACGAGGCGGGAGGATGCGCCGGGCGGCATCGCTGCGCCGCCTCCCGCGATCGGAAGCGGCTTCGGAAAACCCCAGGAAACGAAGAGGGGACCGCCCGACCGGGCGGCCCCCTGGTGCCTCATTCGAGGTCGTCGACGGTCAGTGCTGGAGGACCTTGATGCCCGTCCAGTTGGCGTCGAACAGGCCGTTGTTGGATTCGCCCGACACCCACTTCTGGGTGAAGAACGGGTTCGTCCCGTATTCGATGGGAGCGCCGTAGTTGTTCTGCGCCATCATCTGGTAGGCCTGGTCGTACTGGCTGAGCGCCTGCGAGATCGGCTTCTGGTCCGCGGAAGCGACGATCTTGTCCATCGAGGGGTCGCAGTAGCCGGAGTTGTTGTTGCCCCCGTTGCGTGCGGCGCTGCAGGACCAGAGGTTGTCGTACCAGTCCTGCGGATGGTTGTAGTCGGCCCCCCACGAGTCTCGGAAGAGGTACGGCTTGTGATTCTGGCGGTCGGCGATGAGTGTCTTGAAGTCCGTCGGGTAGAGCGTGAGGTTGATGCCGAGCGTGCTCTTGACCTGCGACTGGACGTTCTGCCATGCCTCGTCGTTGGTCGGGCTGGTGTCGTACTCGAGCTTCAGGGACGCCGCCTTGGCTCCCGTCGGGTCCCACTTCTGGTAGTCGGCCTTCGCCTTCGAGGCGTCGAACGTCGACGTCGGGTCCGTCTTGGAGCCGAGGTTGCCGTAGAGGCCGGTCGCGATCAAGCCGTTGTTGGCCGGCTTGCACGTCGTGCCCTTCGCGCACGCGATCTGCGCGAACTGGTTGCGGTTGATCGAGTTCGCGAACGCCGTGCGACCGACCTGGCCCTGGTCCTGCCCGAGGCCCTGCGTCGGGTTGCCGGGAATGAGGCCCGGCTTCGGCGCGAACGGGCTGTCACCGGTGAAGTTGAAGCCGAGCCAGGTCGTCCGTGCCCCCGGATAGATGTGCAACTGCGACTTCTTGGTCGGGTCGTTCTCGTAGCGCAGGATGTCGGTCGTCGGCGGCGCGTTGTCGGCCGGCCCGATCGCCCCGTAGCCGCCGGCCTCGTACTTCTTCACCGCCGAGGAGCCGTCGACACCCTCGTCGACGTGCACGTGCGTCAGGGACCCGGTCGAGCCGTTCCACCAGTTCTTGACGGGCGCGAAGTCGAGCGACGAGTTCGCCGTGTACTGGGTCAGCTTGAACGGTCCGATCCCGACGGCGGTGGTCGGATTGTCCCAGAAGGAGGCGCCGCCCTGGTCGACCGCCTTCTTCTCGAGGATGTTCGCCGTCCAGATCGCGGTCTCCGTCTCCCAGTAACCGGCCGGGTACTGGAGGTGGGCGACAACGGTGTAGGGATCCGGCGCCGTGAGGCCCGTCATCGTCTGCGCGCTGCCGCTCGCGACGGCGTCGTAGCCGACGACCGGCTGGAAGACGGTCGCGTAGGAGCCCTGCAGGGTGGCCGCTCGGTTCCAGCTGTAGAGGACGTCCGCCGAGGTGACGCCGGTGCCATCCCAGAACTTGACGTTGTGCTTGAGGTGGAACGTGTACGTCATGCCGTCCGACGAGACGGTCGGCAGCGATGCCGCGGCGTAGGGGATGACCTTCAGGTTGGAGTCGAACGTGAGCAGTCCGCCGAACATCTCGCCGGTCAGCGCAATGCCCACGGCGTCATTGACCTGGCCCGGGTCGAGCGTCGAGATGTTGCCGCCCGCGATGAGCGGGAAGCTGAAGGTCTGGTTGGAGGCGAGCCCTCCGCTGCTCCCGTTGCCGGAGCCGCCGCACGCGAACGCGAGGAGGGCGGCAGCGATCGCGAGCGCGACCGCTCTCCATCGGAGACGACCCATCGAAGACACCCCCTGGTGTGACTAGGTTTCCGGCGCTCCCGGTGCTGGTCCGGGCTGCCGACCGGTGGATCCGTTGAACTCTGGCTGCCTATCTTGGCAGGGCCGCGGACAATGTCAAGCGACGAGTGCCCCGGCCCCTCTCACCGGTCAGAGCCGCGTTTGGGGGTTTGATTCCGGCCTCGATGCCGCCGC
>JBAPVZ010000605.1:0-5920 GCA_049283435.1 Candidatus Dormiibacterota bacterium | reverse complement strand
GCCTACGCGGTGATGATGGCGCTCTATCACCGCGACGTCGATGCAGGCCGCGGGCAGATGATCGATCTCGCCCTGATCGAGCCGATCCTCGCCGTGCTCGGCCCGCATCCCGTCTACTTCGATCAGCTCGGGATCATCCCGCAACGGCTCGGCAACCGCACCAACAACAACGCGCCCCGCAACACCTATCAGACTCGCGATGGGCGCTGGGTCGCGATCTCCACCAGTGCCGACACCGTGGCCGTTCGGGTGATGACGCTGGTCGGGCATCCGGAGGTGACGCGGGAACCCTGGTTCGGCTCCGGCCGGACGAGAGCCGAGCATGGCGACCTCCTCGACGGGATGGTCGCCGCCTGGATCCGGGAACGTGATCTCGACGAGGTCGTCGCGGCGTTCGAGGCAGCGGGGGCGGCGCTGGCGCCGATCTACGACGTGTCGCAGATCCTCGAGGACCCGCAGTACCTGGCGCTGCAGACGTTCATCTCCATGGCCGACCCGGACCTCGGCCCGCTGCGCATGCAGAACGTGCCCTTCCGGATGTCCGGCACGCCCGGGCGGGTGCGCTGGACAGGCCGCGCCCTCGGCCACGACAACGACGACGTGTACGGGGCATTGGGCCTCGACGTGGAGGCGCTGCGGAATCGTGGCGTGGTCTGAACGGGGTCGGCCGTCTCGGGCTCGGGATCAGCGGCTGGCGACATCTGGCGCCCGGCATCGCGTGTCCCCTCCAAGCCGCGCCCGTCCGAAGAACCCCGATGATACCCTGATTGTCACGTTGCCTCCCATCGTCGATTCCACGTCGGGTGGGTCGGGGCGGCGGGCGTGTCGAATGAGCACGAGCGCCCACCGGTGTGGGGTGGGCCTGACCTGGGCGAAGGAGGATTGCGAGCGATGGGCTTTGATCAGTACCACGAGCCGCCGCAGGAGCTGCCGGCCGAGGCGAGGACCTTCGCGCGGTTGATCGCGTCGTTGACCGAGGAAGCGGAGGCGATCGGTTGGTATGAGCAGCGCCTGGCCGTCGAGCCCGATGCGGTCGCACGATCGATCATGCGCGACGCCCAGGGCGAGGAGTTCAAGCACTTCAGCATGGACCTGGAGTTCCTGCTCCGGTGCACTCCGGTCTGGCGGGAGATCGCCCAGGGGATCCTCTTCGTCGACGGCGACATCGTGGCGCACGGCGAGGCGTCCGAGGAGAGCGCCACCGAGGGGAGCGGCGGCGGCGTCACCAGCGCGGGCGCCGGGGTGCCCGAGGGCTCGCTCGGCATCGGCGGACTGCGGGAGCTGGCACGATGAACCACCTCTGGCGCGAACGCGCACCGATCACCGCCGAGGGTTGGAAGCTCCTCGACGAGGAGGCTGCGAACGCACTCAGGACGACGTTGGCGGCCCGCAAGCTGCTCGACGTCAGTGCGCCGCTGGGCTGGTCACACTCCGCGCTCAACCTGGGACGAGTCGTTCCCCTCGACACGGCGCCGGTCGCCGGCGTGGAGGCGGCCCAGCGCCGGGTGCTGCCCCTCGTCGAGCTGCGATCCCGGTTCGAGATCTCGCTCGACGAGCTGCGTGATGCGGAACGGGGCGCCCGCGATCTCGACCTCGACGCACTCGATGCGGCGGCGACGCGGATCGCGACGGCGGAGAATGCCGCGCTTCTCCACGGCTGGCCGGCAGCGGGCATCGCCGGCGTGACGGGTGCTTCGGGACCGGCGCCGGTGTCCCTGCCGGACGCGTTCGGCGACTACCCGAACGTCGTCGCCCGCGCCGTCGAGACCCTGCGGGAGGGTGGCGTCGACGGTCCCTACGGGCTCGCGTTGGGCGCGGACGAGCACACCGGGGTGGTGGAGACGACCGAGCACGGCGGCTACCCGCTGTTCGAGCACCTGCGGCACATCCTCGACGGGCCGATCGTCCGGGCGCCCGGCGTGCAGGGCGCGATCGTCCTCAGCCTGCGCGGTGGCGACTACATGTTCGAGCTGGGGGAGGACCTGTCCCTCGGCTACCGGAGCCACGACGCGCAGGCGGTGACGCTCTACCTGGAGGAGACCTTCGTGTTCCACGTCGCCAGCCCGGAGGCAGGCATCTGGTTGCGCCGCCCGGCCTGACCGTGCGAGGCCTTGGCCGGATGCCCCGGCCGAGTCGTCGCGGTCGCGCGCGCACGCATGCCGCGTGGTCGCCGCCTCCGTCTCCTTGCGTCGGGCGCGTCGGGCGATCGGAGCCACCCGGTCGTTGCTTATCTGGCTCGAATCAGGTCGAGGATCTCGGCTCGCAGGCTTGCATCCTCGCGGACGTCGCCGAGGAGGCACGACGTGACCGTGTCGGAGTCGATCTTCTGGACGCCACGCATCTCGACACAGAGATGGCGGGCTTCCATGACGACCGCGACCCCACGGGGCCGGACGGCCTCGGCAACGGCCTCGGCGATCTGCCGGGTCAGCCGCTCCTGCAGCTGCAACCGGTGTGCGAAGACGTCGATCAGCCGGGGCAGCTTGCTGAGACCAACCACCCGACCGGCCGGGACGTACGCGATGTGGCAGCGGCCGAAGAAGGGCAGCAGGTGGTGCTCGCAGAGGCTGTAGAACGGGACGCCGCGGACCACGACCGGATCGTTCCCGTCGTGGTGGAACAGGACGCCGTTCACGACCTGCGCCGGATCGGTCCCATAGCCATCGGTGAGGTAACGGATCGACTCGGCAACGCGCCGCGGCGTGTCGACCAGACCCTCGCGCTGGGGGTCCTCGCCGATCACCTGCAGCAGGCGGAGGACCGCGTCTTCCAGCTCGACGCCGGCGAGCGGGGTGGCTTCCCTCTCGGGAGTCATCCGCTCACCACCTCCGCGGCATTGTTCTCCGACTCGACCAGCCGGACCCTGACCAGGCTGGCCGGTGTGACCTGAGGTGCCAGTCGATGCCACGCCGCGAGGGCGACATTCTCGGCCGTCGGGATCACTCCCGTCAGGAAGTCGACGTCGCGGTTCAGGTGATGGTGGTCGACCGCATCGACGAACTCGCGCCTGATCACCAGATCGAGGTCCTTCAGGTTGACGACCATCCCGGTCGTCGGATCCACCGCCCCGGCCACGGTCACCTCGATCACGTAGTTGTGGCCGTGGTCGGTGGCGCAGGCGCCGAATACGCGCTGGTTGCGCTCGGCCGGCCACTCGGGCCGGCACAGCACGTGGGCGGCGGCAAACGTCGCTCGGCGGGTGATCATGACGGTGGGGCTCAATGGCGTCGCTCCTCAACTGGGCGGTGTGATCCGGCGCTGGTGAGAGTAATCAAGGGGTGGCCGGCGGATCCATTCTCAGATTCGCGCCGGAGAGAGGGGACGAGGCATCTGAGGCGAGCCAGGCGACGACGGGCGCGACCTCTCCAGGCTGCAACCGCGGACCATCGACGCCGGAGATGCGGAGCATATCCGTATCGACGGCGCCCGGGCTGATCGTGTTGACGCGGATTCCCAGTGGCCGGCCCTCGACCGCGAGGGCCTCGGCGAGGCCGGCCAGGCCGGACTTGGCGGCGACGTACGCCGACATGCCAGGGAACTTCTCCGCGCCGGCGACGCCCGAGAGGCTGGAGAGCATCACGATCGACCCTCCCCGACGTGCCATGAGACGGAAGGCCTCGCGGCTGCAGAGGAACGCGCCGCGCAGGGCGCCGAGCTGGACATCCCAGTCCGCCGCCGTCAACTCCTCGAGCGGCCGCTTGATCAGGACCGCCGCGCAGTTGACGAGCGCGTCCAGCCGGTCCAGCTGCGAGAACGCCAGGCCGACCTGCGCTTCGATGGTGACGTCGCACCCCTCGCGCCGGCTGAGCGACCGCACGGTCCAGCCCCGGCGGCGCAATTCCTCGACCACCGCTCCGCCGACGCCGCCGGAACCGCCGGTCACGACGGCGACTCGCTCCTTGCCCGTGCAGTCGCGATCCACGCCACCTAGTCTGATGGCTCAGGCCGATGGATTACGAGCATGCGGTCGCCAGCGCCCCGCCTGGCTGGCGCAGATTCAGTCCGGGCAGCTTGGACCGGCTTCCGCCGGGGATCCGAAAGCTGGAGCTGGCCCGCGTTCCCCCCGGCGAGCTCCGAGAGCTGGCCGCGGGCGACCCCGGGGCCACGGAGCGCGTGACGAAGGCCCTCTTCTGGACCTTCATCTACCATCTGGAGCCTGCGCTGTGGGACCGGCTGGCCAGCGCCGAGCCGATCCACCCGGGGGTGCTCGCGGCGATCGAGGTCCCGCACGGCAGGGTGGTCGACGTCGGCGCCGGCAGCGGCCGGCTGACGGCTCATCTGGCCAGGGCCGCTCGGGAGGTGGTCGCCGTCGACCTGTCGCGCGGCCTCTTACGGCTGTTGCACGCCTCCCTTCCCGGCGCCCACACCATCGTGAGTGGGGCCGACACGATTCCGCTGCGGGACGGGTGCGCCGATCTGACCGCCGCCTGCGCCTCCTTCGGGCCTGACCACGATGCGTTGCGCGAGCTGGCCCGGATCACCCGGACCGGCGGCGAGATGGTGCTGATCAGCCCCGAGGCGCCCGCCTGGTTCGAGGCCCGGGGCTGGCGGCGGCTGGCGTTCGAACCGATGCCGGCCCCACCCCATGAATCCTGGATCGACGAGATCTTCGGTCCCCCCGATCCCCCGCATGAGCTCGTCACCCTCCGGGTCTCGCGCCGTGCAGGCTCCGCGAGCGATCAGATCTGATGCTCCGGGCCTGATCGAGGCGGCACGCATGATGGCGAGGTGAATCGGGAGGAGGTCGCCGGGGCGATGGTGAGCGGCCGAGCCGTGCGCCGCTGGTGGCGACGTCCCACGGCACCCTTGCTGGTCATCGCCGCCGTGCAGCTCGCGATTCATCTGGCGACCAATGGCGTCTACGGCTTTCACACCGACGAGCTGTACTACATCGTCAGCGGGCAGCATCCGGCGCTCGGCTACGTGGACTACCCGCCGGTCACCCCGATGCTCGCGTCGCTCGACACGAGCCTCTTCGGCATCTCGCCGTGGACGCTGCGCCTGTTCCCCGCCCTCACCGGTGCGGTGGTCGTGTTCGTCACCGGCATGTGCGCTCGAGAGCTGGGCGGCGGCCGCAGAGTCTCCATCTTCGCCTCAGTGGTGGCCCTGTTGAGCCCGCTCCTGCTCGCCACCTGGCAGTTTCAGACGGTGGAGTTCGATCTGCTTCTGTGGGTGATCGCAATCTACCTGCTGCTGCGCCTGGTGCGCACCGGCGATCCGCGACTGTTCATCCTGCTCGGCGTCGTCCTCGGCGTCGGGATCGAGACCAAGGTGACGATTCTCGGGTTGTGCGCCGGCATCGGGGTGGCGGTGCTCGTGTCGCGGGATCTGCGGAGTTTCCTGCGCACGCGCTATCCGTGGCTCGGTTTGGTCATCGCGCTTGCCTGCGCCGCACCGAACGTCGGATGGCAGATCGCGAACGGGTTTCCCACGCTGACGTACATCAGCAATCACGGCGCCGACATCGCGCACGGCGGGGGCATCGCCACCTTCGTCGAGGACTTCATCCTCTCCATCGGGCCGCTCCTGCTCCCGCTCTGGATCGCAGGCCTCGTCTTCCTCTTTCGCGAGCGTCGGCTGCGGTCGATGGGTGTGCTCGTGGGGGTCGCCATCGTGCTGTTCCTGCCCGACGGCAAAGGCTATTACCCAGCGCCGACGATCCCGCTTGTCCTCGCGGCCGGATGTGTGGCCGTAGGCAGGATCATGTCGCTGAGACGTCGAAGATGGGCGGGGGGTCTGGTCGTGGTCGGCGGTGTTCTCGAGCTGGCCGTCCTGCTGCCGATCATCCTGCCGGTGGTCCCGACGTCGTCGCTGCACACGTACGGGATCGATCAGCTGAACCCTGATTTCGCCAACACGGCCGGCTGGCCGGAATTCACCGCCCAGGTTGGCGCCGTGTACAACGCTCTGCCCCCCGCAC
>JBAPVZ010000604.1:0-19249 GCA_049283435.1 Candidatus Dormiibacterota bacterium | reverse complement strand
GCCGACGCCGAGGCAGGTGCGAACGGCGTTGCGAGCGCCAGGTGCGTATTCGGGGAGCATCGCCCCACCCTACTGCCCGACCGAACCGGGAACGCGCGAAGGGAGGGCGGTTTGCCGGCCAACGGTCGCCTCGATGCGCGAAGTGACGACCACCTGCCGGCGAACGGCCGCGTGCGGCGGCGGGTGGGTCGGGCTCCTCCTTTTACAATGGCCCCCAGCGAGCCTGCGGGAGCGGACAAGGGGGACAGTGCCGTGGTGAGATCGTTTCGGGCTGCCGGGCTGGTTGCCGCCATCATGCTGCTCGCCGCCGGCTGCGGCGGGGGGAGCCGGCAGCCGGCCGCCAAGCTCGCCGCGAGCCAGACGCTGAGCTTTCCGATCCTGACCGGCAACAACGTCTCCAGCCTCGATCCCGCCGCGTTCTCCGGGACCCAGAATCTGGCCTTCGTCGACGAGATGTTCGCCGGCCTGCTGACCGTCGACGCGCAGCACCGAATCCAGCCGATGATCGCGACCGCGCTGCCGGCCGTGTCCGCGGACGGCACGACGTACACGTTCCACCTGCGCACCGACGCCCGGTTCTGGAACGGCGACGCGATCACGTCGCAGGACGTCCTCTACAGCTGGAACCGGACCGCCGCGCTGCAGGACTCCTACGCCGACTTCTTCCAACCGGTCACCGGCTACGCGGCGGTCGCATCCGGGCAGCGCTCGACGCTGAGCGGCCTCTCGGCGCCGAATGCGACGACCGTCGTCGCCAAGCTGCAGGCGCCGAACAGCTTCTGGGAGACCCAGATGGCGCTCTGGCCCGCCTACATCGTCGATCGCAAGGCGGTCGAGGGCGCCGGCGCCGGTTGGTGGAGCAACCCGGCGACGGCGGTCGGGGCGGGCCCGTTCCGGCTCGTCGGCTATCACACGAACGCATCGCTCGACTTCGCACCGGTCGCGCACTGGTGGCGCGGGTCGACCGGGACGCTGACGCACATTCACGTCGACGAGGGCGTCGACGGCAGCTCGGCGGTCAAGAAGTACGAGGCGGGCGGCTACGACCTGATCGGCCCGGCCGGCGAGATCGCGCCGAACGACGACGTGCTGCGCTACGCGAACGACCCGACGAAGAAAGGTGAGCTCCACCTCTACAACGAATCGGGCGACACGATGATGGAGTACAACTACACCGGGAACAGCCCGTTCGCGCCCAAGGCGGGCATCACGCCGGGCCAGCCGACGCAGGGCCTCGGCGAGGACCAGGGCCTGAGCGGACGGACCGCGTTCTCGCTCGCGATCAACCGCAACCAGCTGGCCGACGTCGCCTGCATCCGCAGCCTGACCTGCACCCCGGCGACCGGCGGCCCGATCCCAGCCGGCCTCCGCGGCTATCTGGGCAACGGCGCGGACCCCAACGCGCCCGCCGGCGGCGATCCCGCCAAGGCGAAAGCGGAGTACCGCAAGTGGGACCCGACCGGCGCCAAGCTACAGGGCCTGCAGATCCAGTACAACACCAACCCGTTCAACGACGAGGTGTGGCAGAACGTCCAGGCGCAGCTGCAGCAGACGCTCGGCATCAAGGTCGCGCTCGATGCGACGGACTTCCCGACGCTGCTCTCCGACCAGGAGGCGAAGAAGCCGGCGCTCTCCCGCCGCGCGACGGTCGCGTCCGCCGACAACCCCGAGAACTGGTTCGGCGAGTCGTTCAGCTGCGAGGCGGGCCGGGTCGGCGGCAACGACCCGGCGGGGTTCTGCGACCCCGCGGTCGACCGCCTCGCGCAGCAGGCGAACGGGGAGCCGCTGGCGCAGGGGCTCACGCAGTACAAGCAGGCGAACGAGCTGCTGGTGAAGGACGTCTACGCGGACGACCTGTTTTACATGCGCGTGCCGTTCCTGATCCACACCTACGTGCGCGGGGCCGGGTACACCGGGCTGAGCGACAACCGCTGGACGGGGATCAGCGTCCTGCAGCACTGACGGCGGGGTGGCGCGCCGAGGTCCGCCGAGGTGAAGGTCGGTGCTGCCTCCGGTAGCGTTCGGGTATGAAGCTCAGCGTGAGCCTGTCCGACGAGGACGTCGCGTTCCTCGACAACTACGCTCGTGCCCAGGGCCTCCGTTCTCGGTCGGCCGCCCTGCACAAGGCGGTGCAACTCCTGCCAGGAGCCGAGTTGAGCGCCGCCTACGCCAGCGCGTTCCGCGAGTGGGACGACACCGGCGAGGCCGAAGCGTGGGGACCCACGGTGGCGGACGGCCTGGAGTCCGAGACGGCGAGGTGAAGCCCCGTCTCGTCGACATCGAGCTGACGCCGCCCCCGACTTGAACGGCGCGGCGCCGGCGCCTCACCCCCGCGTGCTGCGCGGCAGCGCTCGGTACTCCTGCTCCAGGATCCGCATGCGCAGGTCGTTGCGGTAGCGGCCGTCGACGAGCGCCGTCTCGCGCTCGACGCCCTCGCGGACGAACCCGCACCGCTCGTAGCAGTGGATCGCGCGCTCGTTGAACTCCAGCACGCGCAAATCGACGCGATGCAGGTGGGCGACGTCGAAGACGTAGCGCAGGATCGTGCGCGTGACGGCGGTGCCGATGCCACGTCCCCGCGCGTCGGCGGCGAAGATCGCAATCGAGTAGGTCGCGTACCGGTGCGGCTCGTCCCAGCGCGACAGCCCCGCGTTGCCGACACAGTGCCCGTTCCACTCGATGACCCAATGCCGGCCGTCGCGCAGGCGCCCATACCAGGCGTCGGCCGCCTCCTCGCTCAGCCGCGCCGTCGCCCGCCGCTCGTCCCCGCCGAGCATGCGCAGGAATTGCCGATCCTGCCCGGCCGCCATGCGGTCCACTCGATCCGAGGGACGCACGGCGCGGAGCACGATCGGGCCGTCGACGAGCGTCGGAAGCATGCGCCCATCTTGGGCCGGCACCACCCGCACACGCCGCGTCCCCACCTTGAAAAAGTCCGTTCTCCGTCCGGCCCATTCACAGATGACGGTCCGCCTGCTACCTTGCTTCCTGAGATTGCCGCCGCCCGGCCGCCCTGGGCGTGAGTTCGTGCCTGCGGCGGCGACGGATAAGGAGGAACTGGCCATGCCGGACATCACCCCTGCCCGAACCCGGCGGATGCTCGCGATCATCCCGGTCGCGTTCCTGATGTACACGATCGCGTTCATGGACCGCATCAACATCGGCGTCGCGCTGCCCGCGATGGGGAAGCAGCTCCATTTCGATCCCACGATCGCGGGGCTCGTCTCCGGCATCTTCTTCATCGGCTACCTGATCCTGCAGATTCCCGGCGGCCACATCGCCGAGCGGCAGAGCGCGAAGTGGTTCATCTTCGTGCTCCTCCTGATCTGGGGGATCTTCGCCGTGCTGACCGGCTTCGTGCAGAACGTGCCCGAGCTGCTGGCCGTCCGCTTCCTGCTCGGGGTTACCGAGGGCGGCGTGTGGCCGGCCACGCTGGTGCTGCTCTCCCACTGGTTCCCGCAGGACGAGCGGGCGCGGGCCAACAACCTCTGGATGCTCTGCCTGCCGGTCGCGGCGGTCATCGCGAGCCCGATCTCCGGACTCATCCTCGGGGCGTCCCACGACAACTTCCGCCTCCTCTTCGTCATCGAGGGCCTGCCGCCTCTGATCTGGGCCGTCGTCTGGGCCATCGTGATCAAGGATCGCCCCCGTGACGCGGCGTGGATGAGCGACGGGGACAAGGCGGCGCTCGAACGGGTGCTCACCGCCGAGCGCTCGACCCGCGACCGGCCCGACCTCTCGACCTACCGCCGCGCCATGTTGAGCCCCGCGACCTGGCTCTTCTGCGCGATCTACTTCTTCAGCACGATCCCCGGCTACGGGTTCACCACCTTCCTGCCGTCCCTGCTCAAGGCGCACGGCATCTCGATCGCGACGGTCGGCGTGCTCACCGCCCTCCCCTTCGCCGTGGGCATCATCGGGCTGGTGCTGGTCGGCATCTTCTCCGACCGGGCTCGGGTGCGACGGAATTGGGTCGCGATACCCTTCGTGATCGTCGGCGTCGGCATTCTCGTCAGCGTCGTGTTCAGCGGCAACCTCACGGTGTCGATCATCATCCTCAGCCTGTCCGGCTTCGGGCTCTACGCCTACCTCGGCCCCTTCTGGGCCAGCGTCGACCAGGTGCTGCCCGCCGAGACGTCCGGTGGCGCGATGGGCCTGATCAACGGGATCGGCAACCTGGGCGGTTTCTTCGGGCCCTACGTCGTCGGCTTCCTGGCCACCGCGACCGGCGGCTTCGAGGGGGGCTTCGCCTTTCTCGGCGTCTGTGCACTGGTGATGGCCGGGCTGGCGATGCTGGTCCGCGTGCGCGAAGGCGAGCGGGCGAAGGCGGCGACGAAGCCGATGACCGGCTGACCGGGGACCGCCGCCGTCAGCTCGCGGGCGGCTCGGGCGGCAGGCGGTAGAGCCGGCTCGCGTTGCCGCCCATGATCGCGCGGTGCACCTCCGGGTCGAGCGGTGCCGGGATCGCCAGGTCGGGCGAATCGAAGTCCCAGTGGGGGTAGTCGGTCGCGAACAGCAGATGGTCGTTCATGTCGAGCTGGTCGAGCAGCCGCTGGAACTGGCCGGGGCGGGGCGGCTCCTCCATCGGCTGGGTCGTGATCCAGAGGTGCTCGCGGAGGTAGCTCGACGGCGCGCGGCGCACCTGGGGGACCTCCTGACCGAGCCGCCGCTGGGTGTCGTCGAGGCGCCAGAGCAGCGGCGCCAGCCAGGCGAGACCACCCTCGATGAGCACGATCTTGAGGTCCCCGAACCGCTCGAAGACGCCTTCCGCGATCAGGCTGATGACCTGCGACTGGTAGGCCATCGGCCATCCGGTGTGGTCCTCGATGTAGAAGGAGTGGAAGCCGGCGGCGCTCGACGGGTTTCCGCTCGCGCCCCCGACGTGGATGCCGATCGGGAGGTCGTGGCGGACCGCGGCCTCGAACATCGGCCAGTACTTGCGGCGGCCGAGCGGCTCGGCGGTGCGGATCGAGAGCAGGACCTGCGCGAACCGGCGGTCGTCGCCGAGCCGGTCGATCTCACGGGCCGCCAGCTCGCCGTCCTCGTAGGCGACCGAAAGGGAGCCGCGCAGCCGCGGTTCCGGCTCCAGCCACTCTGCGATCTGCCAGTCGTTGATCGCGCTCGCCAGCGCCGCGCCGAAGTCGAGGTTGCGCTGGGTGCCGGCGCCGAGCAGCGGATTCAGGATCCCGTAGGAGATGCCCCAGGTGTCGAGCAGCTGGCGGCGCAGGAAGTCGAGATCCGACCCCGGTGGCAGACCGCCCGGCGGCCAGGAGTCGGTCCGGGCCGCGAACTGGTTCGCGCGCGGGTAGGCGATGCCGCTCGCGCCGCGCGAACCGAACTGGGCCTGGTAGTCGCGCCACACTTTCGGCAGGTGCTCGGCGAGCGCCTGGGGCGACGCCGGCTGGACGTGGATGTCGCCGTCGACGATGCCACTGCCGGCGGCCTGGCTGGTCGTTTCCTGGCGGGCAACCTGAGCCATCACGCTCCTCCCTTCACCGAGGCCATTCATCGACACCTTCACAGACGATAGAACGCGCGTGCGTTCTCGACGAGCACCGCCTGCCGGATGCGGTCGGGCAGGGCGGCCGGGATCGCATCCTCCAGCGCGTCGAAATGCCAATGCGGGTAGTCGGAGGCGAACAGCAGGAGGTCGTCGGAGCCGAGGTCCTCGATCACGTCGGTCAACCCGCTCGGGCCGGGCGGCACGTCGAGCGGCTGGATCGTGAACCGCATGCGTTCCCGGACGTACTCCGAGGGCGGGCGCCGCACCCATGGCACGTCGCGCCGGAGGCCCTTCCACACCTTGTCGAACCGCCAGAAGAGCGCGGGCAGCCAGCTGAAGCCACCCTCGACGCAGGCGACCCGCAGCTCCGGAAAGCGGTCGAACACGCCCTCTGCGACGAGGCTCAGCACCTGCGTCTGGAAGACCTGCGCCATCCCCGCGTACTCCTCCCAGTAGAAGGACGGCCAGCCGCTCGACGTGGGCGGGTTGCCCGGCGCGCCGCCGAAGTGCAGGGCGACCGCCAGCCCGTGCCGCTCGGCGGCCGCGAAGATCGGGTGGTAGTTGCGGTTGCCGTAGGGCGCGGCCGAGCGCACGGGCAGGAGCACCTGCACGAAGCGGCGGTCGCCGGCGCGCCGCTCGATCTCCCGGGCCGCCATCTCCGGATGCTGGCTGGGGACGACGATCGACGCGCGCAGGCGTGGCTCGGGATCGAGCCATTCCGCGACCTGCCAGTCGTTGACGGCCGAGGCGACCTGGGCGGCGGTGTCGGGGTTGTGGACGCTCTCCACCCCGTAGACGCAGGTGAGGATGCCGAGACCGACCCCGAGCGGGTCGAGCAGCTGCTGCCGGAGCGAGCCCACGGTCGTCCCCGCCTGGCCGCCCTCGCCCGGGCGCCAGAGCGGGGCGACGGTCGTCGGCGCGCCCGGCGGATAGGCGGAGTCGGTCGGCCCTTTGAACGCCGACTCCCGGCAATAGACGACCCAGTGCGCAGCCATGTAGGGGTACAGCGCGTCGATGCCGGGAACCGTGTTGTGGAGGTCGCAGTCGACGAGCGTCACCTCGGCTGCCGCGGTCGTCGCCGGGCCTGCGCGTGTCTCGCTCGCCACCTGGCTCGCCAGATCGCTCACTGGTCCATCACCGAGCCGTCCTCTCGCAGCCGCGTCTGCACCTGGCGGGGACGGTAGGGGTGACGCTCGGCCGCGTCCGGTGCGAGCTCGATGCCGATGCCGGGCGCGGTCGGGAGCCGCAGGTAGGCACCCTCTCGCTCGATGCCCGTCCGCACGATCTCGCTCTTCGGCGGCTCCTGCTCCCCGAGCGGGTACTCCTGGAGCGCGAAATTCGGAATGCAGGCGGCCAGCTGGAGGCAGGCGGCGGTGCTGACCGGGCTCAGCGGGTTGTGCGGCACGACACCGACGTGGCGCGCTTCGGCGAGCGCCGCGATCTTCTTCGCGCCGGTGATGCCGCCGCACATGCAGACGTCCGGCCGCACGTACTGGACCGCCCCGCGGGCGAGCAGCATCTCGAACTCGAAGATCGTGTGGATCCGCTCCCCGGTCGCGATCGGCACCTCGATGTGCTGGGCGATCAGCGCCATCGCGTCGAAGTTGTCCGGCAGCGTCGGGTCCTCGTAGAAGAACGGGTGGTACGGCTCGATGCCGCGCGCGAGCACGATCGCCTCGGCCGGCGTCAGCTGGCGATGGATCTCGACACAGAGGTCGACGTCGTCGCCGACCGCCTCCCGGTACTGCCGGACCGACTCGATCGCCTCGCGGATGCGGCGCGCGTAGGCCTCGCCGGCGCGCTCTTCCCGCGGTGCGTCGGTGAACGGCGTCAGGTGGCCGACCGCGGTGAAGCCGGCCTCCTTCGCCGCGACGCAGCCTTGCACGAGCTCCTCGCGACTGCGGCCGAACACGTGGTAGTAGACGCGGGCCTTCTCTCGGGTCGGGCCGCCGAGGAGCTGGTAGGCGGGGGCGCCGAAGTGCTGGCCGGCGATGTCCCAGAGCGCGATGTCGATCGCGCTGAGCGCGCCCATGATCGCGGCGCCGCGAAAGTGCGTCCAGCGATACAGGTACTGCCAGTGGTGCTCGATGCGGAGCGGGTCCTGGCCGATCAGATACCGCTTGAACGTCTCGACGACCGCGCCCGACGCCTCCAGATAGCCCCAGGCGCCGGATTCCCCGAGCCCGATCAGCCCTTCGTCGGTGCGCACCTGCACGAACAGGTATCGATCGACAGGCACCACCTCGACCTCCGTGATCCTCATCCGTTCGCCTCCTGCCCTCCGCAAAGCGCCACCCGCTGCTTGGCCGCGCGCGCCGCCGGCGCGAACGACGGTGCGGTCCTGCCGGCCATTCTCGGCCGGTCGGGCGGGCAAACGTCGCGGAAGGGGCGGCGCGAGCGTCCACCGGCACGTCGCGGGTTGCCCCTCGTGGCCGGCGCTCGAGAGCGTCCGGCGCCCCCGGCCCTCAGCTCAGCGGCGCCGGCTCTGCGGGGGCGCCAGCGCCCGCCAGCGCTCGATCCAGGTCCCCCGCACCTCCGGGTCCTGCGAACCCTCCGCGAGCTCGCGCACAGCGTGCTCGATCCGCTCGGTGAACCGTCGCGAGCCCTCGTCGCGACCCGGCAGCAGGGCCCTGCCGATGCGGACCGACGCCGGTCCCGGCAGTGGGATCGCCTGGCCTTTGGGCATGATGCGGTGGGTGCCCGCGACGTACATCGGGATGACCGGTGCGCCCGTCTGCTGGGCCAGATGGCCGACACCGCGCTGGAACGGCTGCAGCCCGCCGTCGAGGGAGCGCGTGCCCTCAGGGAACATGACCAGGTGCCAGCCTGACTTGAGGAGCATCGACGCGTGGTGCAGGACCTCCTGCGCGCCGCCCGTCCGCGTGAACGGGAACGTATTCAGCCAGAGGCTCACCGCGCGGCCGCCCCAGGGCCGCTTGTACCAGTAGTCGGCGGCGGCCGCGACGACCGTCCGATCGCGCACCGCGTCCGGCAGCGCGAAGAGGATCAGCTGGATGTCCGCGTGGCTGACGTGGTTCGACGCGATGATCGCCGGCCGGTCGAGGGCGTGGAGCCACTCCCGCCCCTCGACGGTGGGATGCGCCATCAGCTCGGTGAACGGCAGCGACAGCCCGTGCTGGATGCCTCGCCGCAGCGTTCGCACCGGCTCCGTTCGCGCCCAGGAGAGATCGCTCGGCGAATCGGGGACGACCGCCGCCGGCGGCGCCCAGGTGGCGGGTCGCCGCCCGCGCCAGTGCCAGCCGTCACGCAGCCGGCGCAGGTCGCCGAGCGGGTCCGCCCTCATCACCGGGGTCCCCGCGAAGCGGAGCTTGCGGAGCTTCGTGGGGTGGTCATCACCGGGGTCCCCGCACCCGGGGTCCCCGCCGGACGGAGCTTGCGGAGTCCCGTGGGGTGGACGATGCGGAGCTTGCGGAGTCCCGTGGGGTGGTCATCGCCGGGTGGTCATCGCACGTCGGCGAGCAGGAGCGGCGGCTGCCGCAGGTGCGTGATGCTCGGGTAGCGGCCGACGGTCTGCTCGGCCATCTCGAGCGCGTCCTCGAGCGAGGTCGCGCACTTGAAGCCGAGATGATGAACCGTCTTGCGGTCTCCGCCGACGACGATGACGTCACCGACGTGCTCCATCGCGTGCACGGCCCAGTACCAGGCATAGAACGGGTGGACGCCGTGATAGGCGTGGCTGCGGCGGAACAGCTGGCGGTACCACGGGTCCTCGGCGAAGCGCGGCTCGTAGCGCTGCTCGATCTCGATCGGGTCGAGCGTGTCGGCGAGCACCTCGTCGAAGAAGTCGATGTAGCTCGGATGCTGGACCGCGTCGAACTCGTAGCGGCAGGGGTGCTCGAGGATCACGACACCGCCCTGCCGCACGACCGGCCGCCCGCGATACAGGTTGAACAGATAGCCGAGCCCGAGGCAGACGACGAGGACCGGGTTCAAGGCGGCGTTGACGTTGTAGGGGCCCATGTAGGGAACGCCGAGCGTCACGATGTCGCTCTGGCCCTCGACCTCGACCGTGAGCTGTGCGCGCACCGCCGCCAGCGTCTTCTCGTGCACCGCGTCGACCTGCCCGGCGTTGACCGCCGTCAGCCCGTACGGGCCCCGCATCGAGTGGAACACCGACTGCTTGACACCCGGTGGCGCGAGATCGGTGACCTGCTTGATCGCGAAGAACGAGGCCTGGTCGGCGGCCGTCCAGTCGGTCTCCCGCTTCTGCATGAAGCCGGCGATCGAGGGAAAGCTGTGGTTGTTGACCGCGGTCTCGATGTGGAAGACGCGGACCGAGTCCTCGATCAGCTGCCCCTGCCGGACGCAGGAGTGATGCAGTGCCGAGTCGGGCGGGTGCATGTAGGAGCGGGAGTCGCGCAGCGTCGCGACGTTGTGATGCTGCCGGATCCCCTGGTAGCTGGCCAGGCCGGTCGCCATCGACTTGTGGCCGCCGTCCATCGGGACCAGCGTCAGGTTCACGTAGACGACGAGATCCGACTCCGCCGCTCGCCGGTTCAGCGTGACCGCCTCGCCGCCGTCGAGCGTCCCGACGACGACGTTGCCGTCCGGGTCCTCGGCGTCGTGGTTGTAGAGGCGATCGGGGTAGAACGTCTGGAACACGCGGTCACCGACGATGTGGTGGATCTCGTCGCCCGTCATCCGCCGGTGCAGGCCGGTCGCGATGATCAGCTCGATGTCCTCGACGCCGGCCTCGGCCGCCATCTCGAGCACCTCTTCGAGAATCAGCTGACGGACGTCGGGCGCGACCATCGGCGGCAGCGGCAGCGAGAGGTCGTCGATCGCGATCGTCAGTCGCATGCCCGGGCGCAGCAGGGCCGACAGCGGGTCGTCGTCGAGCGGGTGGGTGAGCGCGCGCCGGATCGCGCGCTCGGGGTGCGAGATCGGCTCGAACGGATCGGGCGGGTAGACGATGCGGCTGCCGAGCGGCAGGCGCTCCAGCCGGACCCCCTCACCGAAGTGGAACAGCGTCGGCGGCGTGTTGCGGTCGACCTCGATGACGGCCCCTGGTCGTGGCATCAGACGGCTCCCGGTTCTCGCATCAGCCCGTAGATCGTACTCGGAGGTCGAAGGCGACCTTGACGGCGCCCAGGCGACCGGCCTCGCTCGCGTACTCGATGGCGTCCCGGTAGGCGGCGAGCTCGAACAGCGGGCCGGCGAGCCGCTCGAGACCGAGGCCCGGCGCGGCGTCGAGCGCGAGCGCGAACGTGCGCCGGTCGGGCTCGCCCTCCGAGGCCGGCGCCTCCCTGCCGTAGGCGTAGGCGCCGAGCACCGACAGCTCACGCTGCCAGATCGGGCCCCAGTCGACCTTGACCTCGCCGGGCATGCCGACCGCGACGAGACGCCCGCCGGCACGGGTCACCCGGGCTGCCGTCGAGAGCCCGCCCGCCGTACCGGTGCACTCGAACGTCACCTCGGCTCCCCCGAGGAGCAGCGAGCCGCCGGGGCCGTCCACCCGGTGGGCCCCGGCGTGGAACCGCAGGCGCTGGACGATCTCCGACGGCGAGATGACGAGGTCGGCGCCGAACGCCTTCGCCAGCTCGCGCTGCCGCGGATGCTTCGCGACCACGATGAGCTGGCGCGGGGTCGCGAAGGTGCGCACGGCGGCCGTCGTCAGGAGCCCGATCGTCCCGGCGCCGTTGACGAGGACCGTCTCGTCGGGCCCCGGGCGACCCCGCAGCGTGGCGTGCACGGCGCAGGCGAACGGCTCGATCAGGACCGCCGCCTCGTCCGGCAGCGCGGCCGGCACCGGATGCACCTGGGAGGGGTGGGCGACGAGCTCCTCCCCCCATCCCCCGCCGGTGCTCTCGCAGTAGCCGGTCTGCATGCCGATCGCGAGATCGCCCTCGGTCAGGTGCTCGCAGAGAGCCGGACGACCCTCCAGGCAGCGCGGACAGGGGGGCGCGATGCCGCGCACCTCGCAGCCGAGGGCCGGCTCGACGACGACGCGCTCGCCGTCCACCTCGCCGACGACCTCGTGGCCGGGCACGAACGGGTAACTCGTCAGTGCCGCCAGATAGATGGAGGCGTGCCCCGTGATCGCGGCCAGATCCGACCCGCAGATGCCGCTCAGCCGCGGTCGCACGCGGACCCAGGACGGCGCCGGCAGCCGCGGCTCGGCGAGGTCGCCGAAATGCAGCATCGAGAGCTCCCCGGTAGCGAACCGCGCGTTGCCCCCGCTCGCGCGCACGAGCCCGTAGCGCGCCGGCGACCGCACGAACTGGACGGCGAGCATCAGGCGCGGTCCTCCGCCAGCGAGCCGCCGCGCACGCCGCGCTGGTAGTCGGCCGAGCGGGGGTTGGGCACCGGGAGGCGCCAGTTGCCGGGGGCCATCCGCCAGCGCTCGACCCGCCAGCCGCGCTGCCCGGCGATCAGCGAGAGGCGGGGATCGGGATTGACGGCGACCGGCGTGCCGGCGAGCTCCAGCATCGGCAGGTCGCTGATCGCGTCCGCATAGGCGAAGCTCGCACCGAGGTCGATGCCGTTCGCCGCCGCGTACCGCTCGAGCGCGGCGCCTCGGGCCTCGCCGGCAGGAGGCGGCGACACGAGGTCGCCGGTCAGGCGACCGTCGTCGAGGATCAGATGAGCGCAATCGACCTCGACCTGGAGGAGCTCGGCGAGGGGCTCGACGACGACGTCGATCGCGCCCGTGAGCAGGAGCACGCGATGCCCGGCGCGCTGGTGCTCGCGGAGGCGCCGCACACCGTCGGGGTAGAGGCGCCGCAGGGTCACCGCGTCGAGCGCCTCGCGACCGAGATGGCGCATCTCCTCCTCGTCGAGTCCGGCGTACTCCCGATAGAACGCACGCTGGAACTCCGCCCGCGAGTTGCGCTCGAGCGCGAGCCAGCGCGGCGCCCGTGACGCCATGCGGGCGAGGAACGCCGGCCATTCGCGTGCCGGCTGGTCGCGCAGCCGCATCCAGAAGTAGTACTCGACGATGTTCGTCTCGACGAGCGTGCCGTCGACGTCGAACACGGCCAGCACGTCCTCGCGGCCGGCCCGGCGCTGGAGGGCCGAACGTGCCGAGTCGGCGGCCGGCCTCGGCGTGGTGCTGCCGTCCGGCGACTGCCCGCGGCGCGGTCCGGTGTCGGCACGCGCCATGCGCACGACGGTCGGGAAGTGCACGTCCTGCAGGTAGTGGGTCCAGTCGTAGCCGGCGACGTCGAACGGAAACAGCGCCCGTTCGGCCTCGGGAACGCGCGACCAGAGATCGAGCACGTTCGTGCAGTCGAAGATCGCGTCGACGTCGGTGTAGATCGCGTAGAGGTCGAGCAGCGACAGCGAGCGATCGAGGGTCGACCGCCGTTCGTGCAGGTCGTCGGACCACCGCGAGGTCTCGGCGCCGAGCGGCAGCCGCTCGACGACCCGCTGCAGCGTCTCGACCGCCCGGAGGGCCAGGCGACCGCGATTCGCGAGCTCACCGCGCGACGGGAACGTCCAGGTCGACGTGCCGATCGCTTGGCCGTAGCGGTCGCGCAGCGGATGCGCCTCGAAGTAGTCGCGCGCCTCCTCGTACAGCCGGCGGAACCGAAGTGGGTTCCGGCCGCCGGAAACGGCGTGATAGATGCGGTAGTCGCCGGGCGCGGGTGGTGTGGCCGCGACCGCGAGCACGGTGTTGACGACGTAGTCGGCCGGGATCACGTCGAGCCCGGCGTCGGGAAGGCCGGAGAAATTGGGGAGCAGGCCGCGACCGAACGCGAGGATGATCGGCTCCGCCATCCGGAACCCCTCCAGCCAGCCGGGGAAGGGCTGGGCGAACGCGCTCTCGATGATCGAGGGGCGGACGATCGAGAGCGGCAGATCGCCGTGCAACTCGACGACCGCCCGCTCGGCCATCGCCTTGGTGAACGAATAGATGTCGGTGAAGCCCATGATCCGGGCGTGGGCGCGGCCGCGCTCGACGAGGCGATCCTTCGCCCAGCGGTCGCGGAGGCGCTCGACCGCCCGCGAGGTGGCCGGGGTGCCGGCCGGTCCCATGCGCTGGCGCGCCTGCCTGCCGAGCTTCGCCAGCACCTCCGGGCGCCGGCTCTCCTCCTCGACGATCGGGCGCAGCCCGGAGAGGATCGCCGCCTCGTGCCGCCAGTTGAGCCCGGGGTCGTGGGGCAGGCGCTCCAGCACCCGGCCGCGCAGCATGCCGCCGACGAAGGCCGTGGAGACGTGCACGAGGTGCGGTCGCGCGCCGCTGTCGAGGATCGCCTCGACGAGACGCGCGGCGCCGAGCAGGTTCGTCTCCGCGGAGAGGTCGGCCGGGTTGTCGAACTCGACGGCGGCGGCGGAGTGGATCAGGATGTCGCACGACGCGAGCGCGGCTCGCGCCTCGTCGTCCAGACCGAGGCCAGGTTGCCCGAGGTCGATGTCGATGACCTGGAGCTTGTCGGCGACCAGCCTCTCGAACCGCTCCTCGCCGAGCTCCTCCTTGAGGCGCCGGAAGGCGGGACTGGAGAGGATCTCCCGGTGCAGGCGCTCGGCGGCCGGCCGGCGTGCGCTGGAGCGGATCGCGATCAGGATCCGGCCGACGTCAGGGACGTCGCGAAGGATCTTCTCCACGATCGACTTCCCGAGAAAGCCGGTGGTGCCAGTGACGCAGACGGTCTTCTGGGCGATGGCGTCGCGGATCAACGACGCCGATTGTAGTGGTCGCGCGAGGCCCCACCCGCGCCAACGTCGACGAGTCGGTCGGTGCAGGAACCCTGCCCGAAGGGGCCGAGTGCCGGCCAACGGTCGCTGCGTCGGGTCACGAGGCGACCGCTCGCCGGCGAACGGCCGCGTCCGGGGCCCGAGCGCGGACCGGGGAAGTGCGCTACCCGCGGGAGCGGCGCCGGACGCGTCCGCGCAGGAACAGGACGCAGACGGCGCCGATCGCGAACGCGAAGTAGACGAACGCGATGACGAAGAGGCCGAAGTTCAGCGGTCCGGTGTCCATGCTCCGTTGATCATAATCGCTGCTCCACAGCGCGCCACGCGGGCGAGATCGGGCGTGCGCGGGCGGGAGGCGGCACCTGGGGTGGCGCGGGGAGCTCAGTGGAGGATCTCCATGCTGTCCCCATCTCGCACCTCGTGCTCGCGGCCCACGCGCTGACCGTCGAAGCGCGCCGAGGGACCCCAGACGCGGGCGCCCCGGCAGGCCACGCTCACCTCCCTGTGGATCGCCGCGGCCACGTCCGCAACCGTGGCCCCCGGGTGCAGGGCGAGCGGCTCGGCGGCGCGTTCGGAGCCGCGCCGGAGATAGACGCGCGATCACTCCTCCGGGACCGGCTTGCGTGCTCGGCTCGGTTGGACGCGCATCGGCTCGCCGGCCATCTTCGGAAAGTTCGGCGGGTAGGGCAGATCGCCGAGCCCGCGGTCGACGCGGTCGCGCTCCGCCCACTCCAGGAGCGCCGCGAGGTCGAAGGCGTGCTCCTCGATGCCGGCGTGGCGATCGCCGCCGTCGGCCAGGCGGGCGGGCGTCGTCTCGATCGTGAAGTCCTCGGACTCGCAGCGCTCCAGCTCGTCCCACGTGACCGGCATCGAGACGACCGCCTGCGGCCGGTTGCGGACGCTGTAGCTGGAGCAGATCGTGCGGTCCCGAGCGGTCTGGTTGAAGTCGATGAACACCCGCCTGCCCCGCTCCTCCTTCCACCAGGCGGTCGTGACGCGATCGGGCGCGCGACGCTCGACGGCGCGGGCGAAGGCGATCGCGGCCCGGCGCACCTCGACGAAGTCCCAGCGCGGCTCGATCGGGACGAGGACGTGGACGCCCCGGCCCCCCGAGGTCTTCGGCCACCCCTGGTAGCCCAGCTCCTGGAGCAGCTCGCGCGCGATGCCGGCGGCGGTGCGCGCCTGCGCGAACCCGGTCCCCTCCTGGGGGTCGAAGTCGATGCGCAGCAGGTCCGGATGATCGTTGTCCGCGGCGCGCGTCGGCCAGGGGTGGAACAGGAGCGTGCCGAGATTCGCCGCCCACGCGAGGTGCGCGGCGTCGACCGGGCACAGGACGGTCGCGCGGCGCCCGTTCGGGAACTGCACCTCCGCGGTCTGGAGCCAGTCCGGGCGCCGCTCCGGCACCCGCTTCTGATAGATCTGCTCCGTCCCCTGACCGCCCGGGTAGCGATCCAGGTGCACGGGGCGCCCGCCCACCGAACGGAGCAACCCTTCCTGCGCGGTGAGCACGTGGTTGACGAGGTCGAGCTTCGTCAGGCCGCGCTCGGGGAAGTACACCTTGCCGGCGTTGGTGACGTTGACCGTCCGGCCGGACACCTCGATCTGAACGGGAGGCGGAGAGGGCACGGGCGCAGGGTACCGCGCGCCTCCGGCGAGCGGCACCCCCTTGCTCGTCTCCGCCCTCCACCTACCATCTGCCCTATGCCGAGCACGATCAAGAGCGAAGGCGTGGCGGCGGTGTTCCGCGAGCCGACCGGCCCCTCGGGCGTCCGCGTCGAGACGCTGCCGCGCACGCCGGTGAGCGATGGCGAGGTCGTGATCGCGGTCCGCACCGCGTCGCTGAACCATCTGGACCTCTGGCTTGCGAGTGGAGCGCAGCGCGTCGATCCACCGCGGGTGATCTGTGCCGACGGCGCCGGCGTCGTCGCCGAGTCGGCCGACCCGCCCTGGACGGCGGGCGACGAGGTCGTCGTCTACCCGGTCTCCTGCGACTGGGACTCGGAGGCGAGCCGGGCCGGGCAGCAGGTCCTGGACGCCGATTTCGGCATCGTCGGCGAGGACACCGACGGCGCCTCCTGCCAGCTGCTCCACGTCCCCGCGCAGAACGTGTTCCGCAAGCCTCCCCAGCTCTCCTGGGAGGAGGCCGCCGCGTTCCCGCTCACGTTCCTGACCGCCTGGCGGATGATCGTCACGCGGGCCCGGCTGCAGCGCGGCGAGACGATGCTCGTCGTCGGCGCCGGGGCCGGCGTCGCGGCGGCGGCGATCGGCATCGGCCGCCACCTGGGCGCGCGCGTCCTGGTGACGAGTCGCAGCGAGGCGAAGCGGCAGCGGGCGCTGGAACTGGGCGCGGACGCCGCGTTCGACTCCAGCGGCTTCGCGAAACCGGTCAGGGCGGCGACCGGCGGCACCGGCCCCGACGTCGTCTTCGAGCACGTCGGGCCGGCGACGCTCGACCAGTCGATCCGCTCGGTCCGGCGGGGCGGGCGCATCGTGTTCTGCGGCTCGACGACGGGTCCGCGGGCCGAGGTGAACATGCCACGCCTGTTCCTCGGGCAGCTCGACCTCCTCGGCTCCACGATGGGCAACGCGTCGGACTTCGAGGCGCTGTTGCAGGCGATCGACGGCGGCCTGCGTCCGGTCGTCGACTCGGTCTACCCGCTGGAGCGGGTCCGGGAGGCGATGGAGCGCCTGGATCGCGGCGAACAGTTCGGCAAGGTCGTGCTGCAGATCCCGGCCTGACGGTCATGGGAGATCGGTCCCGGCGCATCCTGGTCACCAACGACGACGGCATCGCGTCGGCCGGTCTGCACGTGCTCGCCCGGCGGCTGGGCGCGCTCGGGGAGGTGATCGTCGTCGCGCCGGAGGCGGAGCAGTCGGCAGTCGGCCACTCGATCACGACCCGGGTGCCGCTGCGAATCAAGCAGGTCGCGCTCGACGGCGTCGCCCTCGGCTACTCGGTCGACGGCACGCCGGCCGACTGCGTCAAGCTCGCGCTCGGCACCGTGCTGCGCGACCGCTGGCCCGACCTCGTCGTCTCCGGCATCAACCTCGGCCCGAACACGGCGACCAACGTCATCTATTCAGGCACGGTGTCGGCGGCGACCGAGGCGCGCATCCTCGGCGTTCCGTCGTTTGCGATCTCGCTCGGGACGTTCCGCGATCCGCGCTGGACGGTCGCGGCCGACGTCGGTGCCGAGGTGGCGCGCCAGGTGCTCGACCACGGCCTGCCGCCGCGCGTCCTCCTCAACGTGAATGTGCCGAACCTGCCCGCGCAGGAGATCCGGGGTGCGCGATTCACCCGCCAGGGAGAATCCGCCTACCTCGAGGAGTTCGTGCAGCGCGAGGACCCCCGCGGACGCCCCTACTACTGGCTGGCCGGCTCCTACCTGATGCGCGACACCGACGAGGAGACGGACGCCTGGGCACTGGAGCACGGCTACCTCTCGATCACACCGATCACGTTCGACTTGACCGCCGACGGTCTGCGCGACGAGATCGCGGCCTGGGGCTGGGGCGACTGAAGCGTCTTCAGCGGCGCCCGGCCCGGGCCTCGGCGCTCAGGCTCGCAGCGCGCTCGTCGCCAGGCGCTCCAGGAGATCGACCGACAGCGACAGCGACTCCTCGTCGATGTCGAACGCGAAGTGATGGTGCGGCGCCGCGAGCGGGGTGCCGACGATCATGTATGTCGCATCGCCGCCGCGTGCCTGCACCCGGCTCATCAGGTAGCCGGCATCCTCGCTCGCACCGACGAAGTGGACGTCACGCACGTCGGGGAAGAGCCCGCTCGCCTCGGCCTGCTCGCGCACGAACGCGCGAACCTCGGGATCGCAGGTCATGCCGGGGGCCTGTCCGAGCGGCGTGATCTCGACCGTCAGCTCGTGCATCGCCGCCGCGTGCTCGAGGATGCGGCGGGAGCGGACGGCGAGATCCTCGACCTCGGCGTCGGTCTCGGCGCGAACCTCGAGCCGGAGCCGGGCTCGGTGGGCGATCACGTTGGTCGCGGTCCCGCCCTCGAACTGCCCGACGTTGACGCGGGTGATGCCGGTGCTGAAGCGGGGCATCGCATGGAGGTTGAGCAGCGCCGTCGCCGCACCGAGCAGCGCGTTCCGACCCAGCTCCGGCGCTGCCGAGGCGTGTGCCGGCGCGCCGGTGAACGTCGCCTCGAGCGCTCGCGTGGCCAGGAATCCGATGGAGCCGGTAGCGAGCGCACCGAGTGGCACGTTGCACCCCAGATGCATGCAGAAGAGGCGGTCGACGTCGTCGGCGACACCGCGCTCGGCCATCGCCTTCGCTCCCTCGCCCCCCTCCTCGGCGGGCTGGAAGAAGAGCTTGATCGTGCCCGGCAGATTCGTCTGCGCCAGCCGCTCGGCGAGCGCGAGCCCGATCGCCGTGTGCCCGTCGTGCCCGCACGCGTGCATCAGTCCGGCGCGGCCCGACGCGAAGCCCTCTCGCTCGGGCAGGTGCGACGCCTCGTTCAGCTCGTCGACGGGCAGCGCGTCCATGTCGAAGCGGAAGCCGATCGTCGGCCCCGCGCCGTTGCGGCGCGTGCCGACGACGGCGGTCAGGCCGCCCTTCATCCGCTCCAGGACGGCGGGGTCCGCCCCGGCCTCCCGCGCCGCCTCGTAGGCGGCGTCGGAGACTGACGCGTCGGGCAGGCGGCCACGCGCCGCGGCGACCATCGCCTCGTCGCCGAACGCGACGTCGTAGCCCCACTGGCGGAGCAGCTCGACGACGCGCGCGGCCGTGCGGAACTCGGTGTAGCCGAGCTCCGGGTGACGATGGAACTCGCGCCGCAGCGCGATCACGTTGGTCGCCAAGGTCGCCATGAACCCCTCCTTCCATCGGCCGCCCAGGAGAGGGCCGACCGCACCGCGCAAGTCTATGCGCAGCCAGGTTCGCGGACCGCGGGCGGGCCGGGCGCACTCACACGGCAGCCGACTTCCCTTTGCAGTTTCGCCCAGGTGGTTACGGACGATCCTCGGACGAGTACGATTGCTGAATGGAACTGAGGGTGGAGATCCCGGACGAGCTGGCGGAAAGCCTCGGAGCGGATCCGGCGCGGGGCGCGCTCGAGGCCATCATGGCGGA
>JBAPVZ010000603.1:0-8522 GCA_049283435.1 Candidatus Dormiibacterota bacterium | reverse complement strand
GACGAGGGCCGATTGCCGGCAAGCGGACGCTACCTCCCGCGCCGAAGGGGCACCTTGCCGGCAATCGGCCCTCAGGTGGACGGTCGGGTGGGCTGTCGGGTGGCCGGTGCGATGAGCGGCACCCAGCTCGTCGTCCTGCTCACCTATTTCGTGCTCGCGGTGTTCGTCGGCTTCGAGGTGATCTCGAAGGTGCCGACCATCCTGCACACGCCGCTGATGTCGGGCTCGAACGCGATCCACGGCATCATCCTGGTCGGCGCGCTGTTCATCGCCGCCGGTGCCCACGACGTCGTGTCGATCGTCCTCGGCTTCCTTGCCGTCCTGCTCGCGACGACGAACGTGGTCGGCGGCTTCGTCGTGACCGACCGCATGCTCGAGATGTTTCGGGGCCGGGGCCAGGGGCGCCGCGGCGGGGGAGCCGGTGGGCGCGAACTCAGCGGAGGCGGACCCGGCGAAGCCGGTGGAGGCGGTACCCGTGCCGGCGAAGCCCGCGGAGGTCGTAACCGCACTGACGAGGCTGGCGGAGGCCGTACCCGCGCTGGCGGAGCCGGCGGAGGCGGTAACCGCGCCGACGAAGCGGGCGGAGGCGGTAACCGCGCCGACGGAGCCGGCGGAGGCGGTAACCGCGCCGACGAAGCCGGCGGAGGCTCCAAATGACGATCGCGACCGCGCTGATCTATCTGCTGGCGGCCGTCCTCTTCATCCTGGGTCTGCGCTACCTGAGCTCACCGCGGACTGCACGCCGCGGGAACGGCGTCGCCGCGGTTGGCATGTTGATCGCGATCGTCTGGACGATCGTCGTCCTGCGCGGGCAGTTCACCGCGGCCGGCATCGTCGTCTGCGTGCTCGGGATCGTCATCGGCGGCGTGGCCGGCACGATCGGCGCGCGCCTCGTCAAGATGACCGCGGTCCCGCAGATGGTCGCCGTCTTCAACGGGGTCGGCGGTGGCGCGGCGGCCCTCGTCGCGGTCGCCGAGCTGCTCCGGTTCAACGGCGCCCACGCCGGCGTCGCGATCGCGCTGCCCTCGGTGTTCGCGATCGTGATCGGGGGCATCAGCTTCGCCGGGTCGGCGATCGCGTTCGCGAAGCTGCAGGAGCTGATGACGGGACGGCCGGTCGTCTACCCGGGGCAGCAGATCGGGAACGGCGTGCTCGCGGTGCTGATCGTGGTGCTGTCGGTGATCGTTCTCTTCGTCTCGGGTTCGGCCGGCTTCTTCGTGCCGGTGCTACTGCTCGCCTTCCTCTTCGGGGTCTGCTTCGTGCTGCCGATCGGCGGCGCCGACATGCCGGTCGTGATCTCGCTGCTGAACGCCTGCACAGGCCTGGCCGTCGCCGCGAGCGGTTTCGTGCTCGACAACTTCGCGCTGATCGTCGCGGGGACGCTCGTCGGCAGCTCGGGCACGATCCTCACCATGCTCATGTCGGACGCGATGGGCCGCTCGCTGCCCAGCCTCGTCTTCGGCGCCTTCGGCAGTCCGGTGGCGGCGGAGACGGCCGGCAGCATCGAAGGGCGGACCGTTCGCTCGGGCAACCCCGAGGACATCGCGACGATGCTCGCCTACTCGCGCTCGGTCATCGTCGTGCCAGGCTACGGGCTCGCCGTCGCGCAGGCGCAGCACGTCGTGCGCGAGCTCGCGACCGAGCTGGAGAAGCGCGGCGTCGAGGTGAGCTATGCCATCCATCCGGTGGCGGGACGCATGCCGGGGCACATGAACGTGCTGCTCGCCGAGGCGAACGTGCCCTACGAGCAGCTGCGGGAGATGGACGAGATCAACGACGAGTTCAAGCGCACGGATGTCGCGCTGGTCGTCGGTGCCAACGACGTCGTCAACCCGGCCGCGCGCAACGCACCCGGCAGCCCGATCTACGGCATGCCGATCCTGAACGTCGACGAGGCGAAGGCGATCGTGTTCATGAAGCGCTCGATGCGGCCCGGCTATGCGGGCATCGACAACGAGCTGCTGTTCGACGACAAGACCGTGCTGCTGTTCGGCGATGCGAAGGATTCGCTCACCAAGCTGGTCGCGGCGGTCAAGAACGCGTAACACGGCGCCGGGCGTCGGGGTCCGTTCGGCGAGAGGGTTCGCTCGTCTGGGGCACGCGTACCGTGCACTTCTGGGCTGCACCCGGCAAAGTAGTAGCCACCGAGGAGGAGGACGAGGAGGAACGACCGGTGACGAGACATCCCGAACCCAGATCCCAGGGTCTGGCGGCGCTGCTCAGCGCCGCCGTCGCCGACTTCCAGCGCGCGTCGCACGCGGACATGGTGTCGCTCGTCCTCCTCGACGACGCGTCGCGACGCTACTACGCCCCGTTCGTCGTCGGGCAGCCGGAGGATGGCCTCGTCGAGTCGCTCGCCGACCAGTCGGAACAGCTGCTGCGATACGACGAGGACCTGAAGCACGGGAAGGTTCCCGAGGAGATCCACGTCCGCCAGTACGGATCGACCGTCTGGCTGACCGTCACCCGACGGACGCTGGTCGCCGCCAACGCGCCGGCTGAGATCGACAGCACGTTCGTCCGCCGGTTTCGCATCCTGTCGATGGTCGGCATTCCGCTCGTCGTGCACCGCCGCTCCATCGGCCTCGTCTACCTCAACTACTGCGCGCAGGACGACCATGCCAAATCCCCCGACCCCAGAGTCCCCGAGGGGCCGGCACTCGCGGAGCTGGAACGGTTCGCCGCCGAGGTCGCGCACGAAGTCGCGGACGAGCTCGCGAACGCCGAGCGGGCGGCGCTCGACGGCGTGCGCCGGCTGACCGAGCTGCTGACGACACCGCAGTCGGGCGGCGGCGATGCATCCGCGCTGCGGCGCCGTCTCTCGATCGCGCTGTCGGAGCTGCTGATGGCGACCGGTCAGGAGGGCGCGATCGTCTACCAGCGCGCGAGCCAGCACGGTTGGCTGGAGCTGGTCACCGCGAACGCGCCGATCGCGGCGCCGGTGCGCATTGCGACGCCGGAGGACACCGGCCAGTGGCAGCCGGCGACGCTCTCGGCTGTCGGCGCGGCCGCCGCCGGGTCCGGGCTGGAGCCGACGCTCGCGAAGCTGCTCGGCACCGCTGACGCGCCGACCGGCTACCTCGTCATCCTGGCCCGCGATCCGCTCGCCGCCTACCGCGCGGCTCCGGCCGTCGACGTGCTGCTGCAGGCGGCCGCGGACCTGCTCGCGGGAGCGCTCGAGAACGACCGGCTGATCGGCGTGCTCGAGCACGGCAACGAGCTGCTCGGGGCGCTGAGCAGGATGAGCACCGCGATCCTGCAGCCCGGCTTCTCACGTCAGCAGGTGCTGGAGGCGGTCGCCCAGCAGCTCACCGACGCGTCGGTCCCCGAGTTCGACTTTCACTTCGCCACGGTCGTGCTCATCGGCGAGCGGCCGGATGGCGGGCTGGCCGTTCGCGCGGCCGCCGGCGCGAGCACCGTGGAGAGCATTCGCGCGGCCGCCGTCGACGGCACCAACGCCCGGCCCCGGCGAGTCCCGGTGTGGGCCCTCGACCAGGAGCGGCCGCTGATGCAGGAGGACGTGCTCGGGGTCGTCGCGACCCGGTGGGAGCCGGTCGTCGTCGGTCCGGCGTCGCGGCCGGGGGAGGACGCGCCTCGTTTCGTCGACGGCTACGCGCCCGGCCAGCTCCGGCTGCTGCGGGTGCCGGTCCTGCGCAGCGACGGCGAGGTGGTCCGGGAGATCCCGATCGCGGTCGTCGAGGACGGCTCGGCGCCGCCGCTCGCCCCCGACGCCCCGCCGCCGTTCACGCTCGCCGCCGACATCTTCGAGGCGAACCGGCACGGCGAGCTGATCCGCATCTTCGTTCCCTTCGGTCTCGACCAGCGGCGTCGGGCGACGGGGGTTCTGGAGGTCGGCTACGTGCGCTCGTCCGATCGCCGGCCTGACCGCACCCAGGTGGAGGCCCTGCGCGCGGCCGGCTCGCAGATCGCGGTCGCCGTGGACACCGCCCGTCTCTACGAGGACGCGCGGCGTCACGCGGAGCAGCTCGAGGTCTCCTCCGAGGTCTCGAAGGCGATCGCCTCCTCGATCGACTTCGACCAGACGCTGCGGCTCGTCGCCCGCAACCTGGTCCGGCTCGTCGACGCGTCCCTGTGTCAGATCGCGCTCTACGACGAGGACACGTCCGGCTGGTTCGGCGCGGCCGCCTCCGCCATGGAGCGAGAGTGGTCGCGGCTGCGCGGCGAGCGGGTCGAGGAGGGCTTCCTGTTCGAGGCGCTGAACCGCGGCGAGCCGCTGGTCATCGAGGACGTGGCGGCGAGCGACCTGGTCCCCGAGCGCTACAAGGAGGCGTTCGGCGTGCGCTCGCTCGTCGTCGTGCCGCTGCTGGCCGGCGAAGAGCCGATCGGTGCCGCGATTCTCGGGCAGCAGGACCGCACGCGGCGCTTCAAGCCGGACGAGCTGCAGCTCGCGCAGAGTCTCGGCCACCAGGCGGCGGTCGCGATCAAGAACGCCCGTCTCCATGCGCTGAGCGAGGACGAGAACCACATCCAGAAGGACTTTCTGCTGCTCGGCTTCGGGATGTGGGGCCAGAAGGCGTACGAGCACCTGCTCACGCTGAAGCAGTTCTTCAACTTCCGGATCCACGTCGTCGAGCGGGCGGAGGCGAAGGAGCGGCTCGCCGCGAAGGAGCAGGAGGTGCTCGCCGCCGGCGACCTGATGTACTGGGACAGCCAGGAGTCGCCCGCGCACGAGCAGCTGGACCAGGCGCTGGAGACGAGCTGCTACGTCATCACCTACATCGCGACGCCGGCTGCGACGCATCTGCCGGCGCTCGCCCAGTACTACGGGCTGAGCGACGTGATGATGATCGAGAAGCCGCTCGGCGCGTCGCCCGAGGCCTATCGCAACTTCCTGGCGACCGTCCCCGGCGGGGTCGAGATCGTCGCCGCCGACCATTACTACTTCAAGCTCGAGGTCCGGCTCCTCCAATTGCTGCTCACCGAGGAGCGCACGCTGCGCGACTTCATGGACAGCGTAGACGAGGTGAAGGTGGAGATCCTGGAGGCACGGCCGCTGGTCGGCGCGGCGGCCGACATCGGTGTCGTCGCCGACCTGATCCCGCATGCGTTCGCGATCGTCTCGCTGCTGACGCCGGTCGATCGCATCCAGCTCGATCCCGACCACCCGCTGCTCGTCGGCCGCCACGAGCCGTTCGAGGGGGAGCGGGAGACGTACGCCCGCATGCAGGGCACGTACCAGCAGCACGGGCGGACGGTGAAGCTCGTCATCGACGTCGGCAAGGGCGTCGACGACCAGAAGTGGATCAAGGTCTCCGGCGAACGGCGCCACAGCGGCCGCGCGAACTTCTACAAGTTCGACTTCTCTCGCGGCGAGGCGATCGACGGGACGCAGGGCAACGTGCGCTCGGCGGTGCGCAAGATCCGTGAGCCGGGAGTCCCCGACAACGCGCACCTGACGATGCTGCGCCACGTCATCGAGAAGCGGCATCCGGCGGTCGGGATCCTCTCGATCCGGGAGGCGATTCGGTCCAACCAGCGGATCCAGGAGCTGGAGACGATGGCGCTCGATCTGCTGGAGGCGGGGGAGTGCACGAGCTATCGCGTCGGCCAGCGTCCTGCGTTCGCGGAGCCGCCGGTCCCGGAGATCGAGGTCGACGGTGGGGCCGAGCCGAGGCCTCTCGAGCGCGAGCGCGCGCGCCACGGCTGAGCGCCGGCGGGACGTCCTCGCTCCCGGTGACGTTTCCAGCCGGACGCGCCGTACTCTTGCCTGATGGCGCTGGCGCTGCTCCGTCTACCGGTGCGGTGGGTGCAGGTTCGCCTCGGGATCTGCCTGGCGAGCCTCGACAACGCTGAGCTGCTCCGCTTCGCGCTGCGCCAGCGTCGCTGGGGCCTGCTCGGCTCGATGGCCTCGTTTCCGCTGTACGTGATCGGGGGCACCGCGTGGGGCTTCGGCGCCGATCTGCTGTACCTCGCACTGTGGGTCCCCGGCGCCCTCCTCAGCACGGCGGCGCTCATGATCGGGCTCTATTCGCGAGCGACGCTGGCGTCGGCCCTGTTCGATCGCAGCTCGACGCCGATCGCCGTCAAGGGTCGCGTCCGCATCCTGCTCACCGGCCGGGAGGGCGGGTGGCCGATGCTGCTGCACGACCAGGATGGCCGCCATTACTGGCTGACCGGCCGCGCCGCCGACCTGGACCGCATCCGAACCGCGCTCGAACGCCGCCGGTCTGGCGTCGACCTCGCGGTGACGGTGACGCTCACCTACTTCCCCCGGACGCGCGTGATCGACCGCGTCGAGGGATTGTCGGTGGAGGAGCGCGAGCGGATGCGAGTCGGCGTCGGACAGCTCTCTCCGGTACCGACCTGAGCTGAGCCGGGCCGCACCATCGCGCCCCAGAACGGGGCGGAACGCCGGCGACCGGTCGCCATTTCGCACCTCGGAGAGGAGCAGTGGCGGCAAGCGGCCCCTACCCGATCAGCCCGTCGTCGTCGGCTCCGCCGCCGGATAGGTGCCGAACAGGCGGACTGCCATCGCGGTCTGCTCCAGCGCCTGCAGGCCGCGTTCGCCCGCGTCCGCCGACGGCATGTCGAAGTCGAGGTAGAACCGGTACTCGAACGGGCGCCCGACGAAGGGTCGGGAGTCGAGGCGGGTGAGGTTGACGCCGTGCCCGGTCAGGCTCTCCAGCGCGGCGACGAGCGACCCCGGCCGGTGGGCGGTGACGAAGGCGAGCGAGCTGCGCCAGCCGGGGCCCCCGGCGGTGGGCCGCAGCGGGACGCCCGCCTCGACGACGAGGAAGCGGGTCCGGTTGCTGTCGTCGTCCTGGATGCCCTCGGCGAGCACGTCCAGACCGTAGCGGCGTCCGGCGCCGGCGCTCGCGATCGCCGCCAGGCCCGGGGTCGGATGCTCGGCGAGCCAGCGCGCGGAGCCTGCCGTGTCCTCGCGGACGATCGCCTCGATGCCCCGCTCGTGCAGCCAGCCGCGGCATTGCGCGAGCGCCTGGGGATGGGAGATCGCCTGGGTGATCGGCTCCCCGCGGCGGCCGAGCAGGCAGTGCCGCACGGGGTGGATCCGCTCACCGCTGACGTGGAGCCCTGCCGTCTCCCAGAGGCAATCGTTGACCTCCTGCACGATGCCGCCGAGCGTGTTCTCGACGGGCAGGACCGCGCGCTCGATGCCGCCGTGCGACAGCGCGTCGAAGACGAGCTGGAAGGCCCGGTAGCCGACCGCCTCGGCCTGCGGGAAGAGGACGGATGCGGCCTCCTCCGAATAGGCCCCCGGCTCGCCCTGATACCCGACGCGCATCAGCGTCCGCGCATGAGCCACGGGCCGACTGCCGGCAATCGGCCCTTTCGCGCACTCGAATACCGTCTCATTGCCGGCAATCGGCCCCTTTTTTGCTAGTCGTCCTCGGAGCGCGGCTGCAGCCACGGCATCATGCCGCGCAGCTCGGCGCCGACGGTCTCCAGCTGGTGGCCGGCGTGCTCCTCGCGCAGCCGGCGGAAGTTCGGTGTGCCCTGCGCGTTCTCGTCGATCCAGCGCTCGGCGAACGTGCCGTCCTGGATCTCCTTCAGCACCTGACGCATCGAGTCCCGGACGTGCTCGTCGATGACCCGCGGGCCGGAGACGTAGTCGCCGTACTCCGCCGTCTCGGACACCGAGTAACGCATGAACGCGAGGCCGCCGCGGTACATCAGATCCACGATCAGCTTCATCTCGTGGAGCACTTCGAAGTAGGCCATCTCGGGCGGGTAGCCGGCCTCGGTCAGCGTTTCGAAGCCGGTCGTGATGAGCGCCGACACGCCCCCGCACAGGACGGCCTGCTCGCCGAACAGGTCGGTCTCCGTCTCGTCCTTGAAGTTCGTCTCCAGGATGCCGGCGCGGCCACCGCCGATCGCGCGGCCGTAGGCGAGGGCGCGCTCGCGGGCGCGACCGGTCGCGTCCTGGTAGACCGCGATCAGCATCGGGGTGCCGGTGCCCTCGAGGTAGGTGCTGCGGACGAGGTGGCCGGGCGCCTTGGGCGCGATCATCGTGACGTCGATTTCGGCCGGCGCCTCGATCTGTTTGAAGTGGATCGAGAAGCCGTGCGCGAACATCAACATCTTGCCGGCCGTGAGGTGGGGCTCGATCTCCGCGTGGTAGAGCTTCGACTGCCCGACGTCCGGCGTCAGGATCATGATGATGTCGGCTTCCTGCGCCGCCTCGGCGACGCCGACGACGCGCAGCCCGTGGCGCTCCGCCTTCCGGCGGGACTTGCTGCTCGCGTGCAGGCCGACCCGCACGTCGACACCGGAATCCTTCAGGTTCTGCGCGTGGGCGTGACCCTGGCTGCCGTAGCCGATGATCGCGACCTTCTCGTCGAGCGTCGGCGGGCAGTCGTCGTCGTAATAGATCTTGACCGTCATGCGTGCATCGTCTCCCATGTCTCTCGCGGGGGGACCGACGTCCGTCCTGACGGCCCCGAGTAGAGTCGAATCAGTATGACGAGCCTCGATCGCTGGGCGCCGGGCCGGTTGGGGCGCCAGCTCGACTTCGTGGTGCAGGCCCATCGTCTGACCGGGGT
>JBAPVZ010000602.1:0-3846 GCA_049283435.1 Candidatus Dormiibacterota bacterium | reverse complement strand
GGATCACCGTCGTGAACACGATCAGCAGCACGCCGACCATCGCGCCGGCCCAGGCGAGCCCGGGCGGGCCGATCACGCGGCGGTACCACGGCCGCCGCGGCTCCTTCTGCTTCCAGGCCTCCTGCATGAGGCGGCGGCGCAGCGCGGCGCGGAACGCGGGATCCGGCTCCGGCTCCGCCTTCGGGGTCGCCCGCAGCAGACGCGCGAACTCACGGTCCGCCGGCTGCTCGAAGAGATCGTCGAGCTCGTCGTCCATCGGAGGCTTGCCGCTCACTCGAGCCGGGCCCCTGGCTGGTGGTTCACGCGATGACCCCGAATTCGTCGGAAGCGCTGTGCTGGCGAAGGCGCGTGACACCGCGGTGGACCAGGAGCTTCACGGCGCCCGGGCTCTTGCCCATCGCGGTCGCGATGTCCTCGATCTTCATGTCCTCCTGGAACTTGAGGACGAGCGCCGTGCGCTGCGGCGCCGGCAGCTGTTCGACGAGCGCCCAGACGCGGCGCAGCTCGTCGCGGTGCGTGGCCAGGTCCTCGAGTGAGGAACCGTCCGACAGGTCGTACTGCTGCTCCAGATCCTCGGTCGGTTTGTGCGATCGGTAGCGGTCGGCAACCGCGTTCAGCGCGATCTGGTAGAGCCAGGCGACGAACGGGCGACCCGTGCTCTGGTAGCGGCCGATCCCACGAAGTGCCTTCATGAACACCTCGGAGGTCACGTCTTCGGCCACCGCCTGGTCCCGGACTCTCGAATACACGAACCGATACATCCTTTGGAAATGGAGCTCGTACAGCTCGCCGAAGGCAGACGGGTCCTGCTTCGCCCGAGCGACCAGCTGAGCCTCTTCCTCTGGAGTTGGGGGGCCGCTCACCCTCCCTTCTCCTGCCAGGTCAAACGACATCACCCCGCTCCCGGTTACGGGAAGGGATGCTGCGCCCGGTGCCCCGGAGCATCCGCGGGGAACCCCAGGCCTGGGCGAGAACGGTCCTTCCGCCGCAGCCGCGGACTCCCGTCCTCATGGTCCCACCAGCTTATCGACTGCGGGCCGAGGCCTCGACGCCACGGACCGGGACCGCCCCGCTCGGGCCGCGGGGAATCGCGGCCGTCAGGACGCACGCCGGAGATCGCAGCGCGCACGCCGGCGTTCGGTTGACACGCGCGATGGGCCTGAGGGCGCCACCTATACTTGTGGCGTCGCTTTGGCACCGCTCGCCCGCATCGCCACGCCTTCGGTTCGGCGCGCCGTGCGCCGGCTGCGCCGTACCCAGACGGAGGGGATCGCATGATCGATCGCTACGCACCGCCCCGCATGCGGGAGCTGTGGTCGGACGAGCACCGCTTCCAGCTCTGGCTGCGCGTCGAGATCCTCGCTGCCGAGGGCTGGTCCGAGCTGGGACGGGTGCCCGCCGACGCCCTGCCCAAGATCCGGCAGGCCACGTTCGACGTCGATCGGATCAACGCCGTCGAGGCGGAGGTCCACCACGACGTGATCGCGTTCCTCACCGTCGTCAACGAGTCGATCGGGCAGCCGGAGGCGCGCCACGTGCACCTCGGGCTGACGAGCTCGGACGTCATCGACACCGCGTTCGCCGTGCAGTGCAAGGAGAGCGCCGAGCTCATCCTTGAGGATCTGCGCACACTGCGCCAGTCGGCGGCGCGCCTCGCGGTCGAGCATCGGGCGACGGTTCAGGTCGGGCGTACCCACGGCATCCACGCCGAGCCGATCACGTTCGGCTTCAAGGTCGCGGGCTGGGTCGCCGAGCTGGACCGTGCGATCGCCCGCGTCGAGCGCGGGCGCGACGAGGTCGCCGCCGGTGCGGTGAGCGGCCCGGTCGGCACGCATGCGACCGTCGATCCGTCGGTGGAGCGCTACGTGTGCGAGCACCTCGGCCTCGAGGTCGATCCGGTCAGCACGCAGATCGTCTCCCGAGATCGCCACGCGGCCTACCTCTGCTCCCTGGCGGTCGCCGCCGCCTCCATGGAGCGAATCGCGCTCGAGATTCGACATTTGCAGCGGAGCGAGGTCGCCGAGGTGATGGAGCCCTTCGGCAGCCGGCAGAAGGTCAGCTCGGCGATGCCGCACAAGCGCAACCCGATCCTCACCGAGCGCATCTGCGGGCTGGCCCGCACCATGCGCGGCTACGCGGCGACCGAGCTCGAGAACGTCGCCCTCTGGCACGAGCGGGACATCAGCCACAGCTCGGCGGAGCGCATCGTCTTTCCCGATGCCTGCTGCCTCGTCGACTACATGGCGCAGACGCTGCGCCGGGTCCTCGACGGCCTCGTCGTCCGCCCCGAGCAGATGGCGAGGAATCTCGAGATGTGGGGTGGCGTCGTCTACTCGCAGCGCGCGCTGCTCGCCCTCGTCGACAGCGGCATGTCGCGCGAGGAGGCGTATCGCATCGTGCAGTCGGCCGCGCTGCGAGCGCTCGACGGTGAGCGCGGCTTCCGCGCCAACCTGCAGGCCGACCCGACCGTGATGAGCCGCATCGAGAATCAGCTCGATGCGATCTTCGATCCCGGCGCGTTCCTTCGTCACACCGACCTGGCCTTCGCCCGGCTCGGTCTCGCCGACGACGCGCGCTCGACCCCCGCCGCCCAGGAGGTGACCCCGTGACCCAGACCGTGACCTCGACCGAGCTTCCGCTCCCGCTCTTCGCGCGGGGCAAGGTACGCGACACCTACGACCTGCCCGACGACCGGCTGCTGATGGTCGCGACCGATCGCATCTCCGCGTTCGACTGGGTGCTGCCGACCGGGATCGAGTCGCGCGGAGCGGTGCTGACGCAGCTCTCCATCTTCTGGTTCGAGCAGACGCGCGACGTGCTGCCGAACCACCTGCTCTCGGGAGACGTGGACACGCTGCCGGCAGTGGTGAGCGGGGAGCGGGACCTGCTCTTCAACCGCAGCATGATCGTGCGCAAGGCGGATCGGATCGACTTCGAGTGCGTCGTGCGGGGCTACCTCGCCGGCAGCGCCTGGGAGGAGTACCGCCGCAGTGGCACCATGGTCGGCGAGCCGCTGCCCGCCGGGCTGCGCCAGAGCGAGCGGCTTCCGGAGCCCATCTTCACCCCGGCGACGAAGGAGGATTCGGGACACGACGAGAACGTCACCTTCGACTACGTCGCGAACGCCGTCGGCAGCGAGCTGGCGACGCAGCTGCGCGATGCCGCCGTCAAGCTCTACCTGCACGGCGCCAAGTACGCCGAGCAGCGCGGGCTGATCCTCGCCGACACGAAGTTCGAGTTCGGGCTGCTCGACGGCAAGCTGCTCCTGATCGACGAGGCGCTGACGCCGGACAGCTCCCGGTACTGGGACGCGGCGCGCTACCAGGTCGGCACCTCGCCGGATTCCTACGACAAGCAGCCGATTCGAGACTGGCTGTCGCAGAGCGGCTGGGACAAGAGCTCGACGCCGCCGGCACTCCCCGCCGAGGTCGCCGACGTGGCGCGGCAGCGCTACGTCCGCGCCTACGAGCTGCTGACCGGTCACCCGCTGCCGACTCCGGCGCCGGTCACCGAGTGACGTTGCTGGCCCGGATCGTCGTCACGCCTCGGCCGGTCCTCAACGACCCACAGGGCCGGGCCGTGCAGCGGGGGCTGCAGACCCTCGGCTTCGACGAGGCCGCCGACGTCCGGGTCGGCAAGTATCTGGAGATCACGCTCGATCTGGCGTCGCGGACGCGGGCGCAGGACCGGGTGCGGGACATGTGCGATCGGCTCCTGGCCAACCAGGTGATCGAGGACTACCGGTACGAGATCGTGGACGCCGATTCGCCCGCCGAGAGCAGCTTGCTGCCGGGGACGCCGAGGCCGGCCCTGGGGCCGGCGCCGGCACCGGCGCCCGCCGATTCG
>JBAPVZ010000601.1:0-2240 GCA_049283435.1 Candidatus Dormiibacterota bacterium | reverse complement strand
CGTTCAGGGCGCCCGGCGGCAGGCCCGCCTCCAGGGCCAGCTCGCCGAACCGGATCGCGGTCAGCGGAGCCTCCTCGGCCGGCTTCAACACGCAGCAGTTGCCGGTCATCAACGCCGGCGCGACGGTGCGAGCCGAGATCTGCATCGGGTAATTCCAGGGCACGATGTGGCCGGTCACCCCGTAGGGATCGCGGATCGCGAGGACGAGGGTGTCGCGGGTCGGCGCCGGGATGATCTCGCCGTGGAACGCCTTTGCGGTATCGGCATAGAACTCGAAGTAGCGGGCCGCCGTCTCGGCGTCGCTGCGCGCCTGCTTGAGCGGTTTCCCGGTGTCCTGGCTCTCGGTCAGCGCGAGCGTCTCCGCATCGCGCCGGATCAGCGAGGCGAGCCGGCGCAGCAGCTCGGCGCGCTCGGTGACGGTGCGATGCCGCCAGTCGCGCTCGTAGGTCTCGCGGGCCGCCGCCACCGCGGCGTCGATCTCTTCCTTCCCGCCGGCCGCGACCTGCGCCAGCTCCTGGCCGGTCGAGGGGTCGAGGTCCTGGAACGTGCGCGCCGCGGGCACGCGTTCACCGTTGATGACGGCGGCAACCTGGTCCTGCACGGCCATCGCAACTCCTCCTTCTCGCACGTGTCCCGCCGGATGCCGGCACGTCCGTGATCGGTGCCGCGTTCCGGATGATAGGCCCGCCCCCGAGGCCCGGCATCAGGCTCCGGCGGCCCCGACAGAGAGCGGCGCGCGGCGTGAGGTCACCTCGTGCCTTCGGGTGACACCCGTCCCGTTCGTCCCCTCCGTTGTGTTCAGCTCAGCCAACCCTGGGCGATCTCGCGGCGACGCGCGTCACCACGCGTGGTAGTAGCCGTCACGGCGGACCAGGTCGACGCGACGGTCGAAGAGGTGGCTCAACCGTTCGGCCGTCAGCACCTCCTCCTTGCTGCCGTCGGCGACGATGCGGCCGTGCCGGAGGAGGATCACGCGGTCGATCTCCGGGATCACGTCGGCCAGGTGGTGCGTGACGAGGAGGATGCCGACGCCGGACTGCGCGAGGCCGCGCATCGCGTCGGTCAGCTCGTGCTGTGCCGCGAGGTCGAGGCTCGTGCTCGGCTCGTCGAGCAGCAGCGCCTCCGGGTCATGGACGAGTGCTCGTGCGAGCAGCGTGCGCCGCGCCTCGCCGCTTGACATCTGGGTGACGTAGGTGCCGGCGAGATGTCCCACCTCGAGCCGCGCGAGCGCCTGATCGGCCAGCGCCCGCATCTCGTCGGTCACCCGGTGGTTCGGCCACACGCCGACGCTGCTGAAGAACCCGGACAGCACGACGTCGCGCCCGCTGATGCGCTTGGTGGAGCTCGCCATGAGATCGTTCGACACGATGCCGAGGTGGCGGCGAAGCTCGAACACGTCCCAGCGGTCGCGACCCATGATCCGCACCGAGGCGGCCCCGTCGGCGAGCGGGTAGAGCTCCCGCGTGATCGTCTTGATGAGCGTCGACTTGCCGCAGCCGTTCGGCCCCAGGATCGCGACGTGCTCCCCCTGGGCGATGCGCAGGGAGAGGTCCTCGAGCACCGCCCGCTCGCCACGGACGACGGTCACCCGCTGCAGGTCGAGCAGGGGCGGTTCGTCCGATCGCATAGAGCCTCGATGCTACGGGAGGCGGTCTGACCGGCCCGGGTCGGTTCGAGACCCGTCAGCCGCCCCCTGGGACTTGGCACGCCGGGCGCTCCGACGAGAAGCGCCAGTGGCCGGCGGTGGTCAGAGCCGCTTCTCGAAGTACACGCGCCGGAACCCGTTTTCGATCGCGCGATGCGTCTCCCGGTAGCCCCGCCGCGGGTAGTAGGCGAGGTTCTCCGTCATCGCCTCGTTCGTGTAGAGCCGGATCGCCGGCAGCGAGCGGCTCGCCGCCTCCCGCTCGGCGAGGCGGAGCAGTGCCGTGCCGACGCCGGCGCCCTGCAGGTCCGGGTTGACGGCGACGTTCTCCAGCAGCAGGTGGTCCACCGCGGGAACGAGCACGACGAGGCCGACCACCCGGTCATCGTGTTCGGCGACCCAAACCTCGCCGGCGGCGACCGCAGCCGCGTAGTCGGCCGTCATCGGCGCCGGCTCGTGCCCGATGCGCGGCACGTAGTGGGCGTACGCAGCGCGGCCGAGCGCGGCGAGCGCCGGTACATCGGTGTCGACCGCTCGCCGCAGCCTCACCTTGGCGGGCTGCCCGCCGCGAGCGCCGCGCATCAGGCCGGCTGTCGCG
>JBAPVZ010000600.1:0-4023 GCA_049283435.1 Candidatus Dormiibacterota bacterium | reverse complement strand
CCCGCACCCGAGACGAGCTCTTCAGCCTGGAGCGCGAGTCGAAGGAAGAGCTGGAGCCCCGACCGCCGATCGTCGCGGTGCTCGGCCACGTCGACCACGGCAAGACGTCGATCCTCGACGCGATCCGGAAGACGAAGGTCGCGTCCGGGGAGGTCGGCGGAATCACGCAGCGCATCGGCGCCTACACGGTGGACACGCCGGACGGCGGGAAGGTCGTCTTCATCGACACGCCGGGCCACGAGGCGTTCACGGCGATGCGTTCGCGGGGCGCCCAGGTCACCGACCTCGTCGTGCTCGTGGTCGCGGCCGACGACGGCGTGATGCCGCAGACGATCGAGGCGATCCAGCACGCGAAGGCGGCCGAGGTGCCGATCGTGGTCGCCGTCAACAAGATCGACAAGGAGGGGGTGAACCTCGACCGGGTCTTTCAGGAGCTGGCTTCGCAGGGGGTGGTCCCGCGCCAGTACGGGGGCGACACGGAGACGGTCCTCGTCTCGGCGGTGACCGGCCAGGGGCTCGACGACCTCCTGACGACGATCGTCCTGACGGCGGAGATCCTCGATCTCAAGGCGAATCCGCAGCGGCACGCGATCGGCACCGTCGTCGACGCCAACCTGGAGCGGGGCCGCGGGCCGGTCGCGACCGTCCTCGTGCAGAACGGGACGCTGCGGGTGGGCGACGACTTCGTGTGCGGCCACATCTTCGGCCGCGTCCGTGCCCTGCAGGACGATCGCGGTCGCCAGATCAAGGAGGCGGGTCCGGCGACGCCGGTCGTCGTGTCCGGCCTCTCCGAGGTGCCGAGCGCGGGCGACATCTTCCAGGTCGTCCAGTCGGAGCGCATGGCCAGGCAGATCGCGGAGCAGAAGCAGCAGGAGCGGCGGACGCAGGACACCCAGCGCGAGCTGGCGCCTCGGCTCACGCTGGAGGAGCTCGGTCGGCGCGCCCAGGAGGGCGAGGTCAAGGAGCTGAACCTCGTCGTCAAGGCCGACATGCAGGGAACCCAGGAAGCCGTCCTCTCGAGCCTGCACAAGATCGAGGATCCGGTCGTCACGATCAAGGTCGTCGGGTCCGGTGTCGGTGCGATCAACGAGTCGGACGTGCTGCTCGCCGACGTGTCGAGCGCGATCATCATCGGGTTCAACGTGCGTGCCAACGGCGCCGCCGAGCGGACCGCGGAGCGCGAGCATGTCGAGATCCGCGAATACGACATCATCTACAAGCTGATCGAGGACGTGGAGCGCGCCGCGAAGGGCATGCGGGAGCCGACCTACCGCCAGATCCGAGAGGGCCGGGTCGAGGTGATCATGCCGATCAACGTCCCGCGCGCCGGCCGGATCGCCGGTTGTCGAGTGGTCGAGGGCAAGGTCTCCCGGGGCGGCGTCGCGAAGCTGTCGCGCGGCCGCGAGCAGATCTGGGAGGGCCCGATCCGCTCCCTGCGGCACTACAAGGACGACGTCCGCGAGATGTCGGAGGGCGACGAATGCGGCATCGGCCTCGAGGGCTTCGACACCTTCGAGGCGGGCGACACCATGGAGACCTTCCGGCTCGAGCTGGAGCAGATCTGATGCGCCGGCCCGCGCGGCTGTCCGGCCGCGCCCCGAGCACGCCGCTGCCCCGGCGGACCACCCGCTGAGCCGGCGCCGATGGCCGGCCACCGTACCGATCAGGTGGGGGCCCAAGTCCGGGAGGAGATCATGGAGATCATCCGCCGCGAGCTCAAGGACCCACGCATCGGCTTCGCCAGCATCACGCACGTGCGCATGTCGCCGGACCTGCGGCTCGCCCGGGTACGGGTGAGCGTCCTCGGCGACGAGGTCGAGCAGCAGCGCACGCTGACCGGGCTCCGCTCGGCGACCGGGCTGATCCGTCGCCATCTCGGCCGCCGGCTCGAGAACCTGCGCTTCTCGCCGGAGCTGCGCTTCGAGCTCGACCCGTCGATCGAGTACTCGGTGCACATCGCCCAGCGGCTGAAGGAGATCCTGCCCGACGCGGAGAGCGAGAGCGAGGGTGAGGGCGGGAGCGCGTCCGGCGGGGGCGGCCCACCGGCCGGAGACGAGCCATGAGCGAGCGGCTCAGCTCGCCCCCGCTCGTCTCGCCCCAACCGTGGCCGGCGGCGAACCGCGACGGCCTGGCCGAGCTCCGTCGCCTGCTCGACGAGCACGACGAGGTCTACATCTTCGGGCACAAGGATGCCGACGGCGACACGCTCGGCTGCAGCCTCGCCTTCGCCGAGGCGCTGCGGCGGCAGGCGAAGCGAGCCCACGTCGTGATCCCGCCGCCGCATCCGGATCTCTACGAGTGGCTGCCGGGCTTCAGCGAGATGCGCGCGGAGGCACCGCCCGACGCCGATATCGGTCTCTGCATCTTCTTCGACGCCGGCAACATGGAGCGCTCCGGCAAGACGACGGCGAGGATCACCGAGCGGACGGTGATCGTCAACATCGATCACCATGCGTCGAACTCACGGTTCGGGACGCTGAACCTCGTCGATCCGGACGCTTCCGCGGTCGGGCAGATGTGCCTGCAGCTGCTCCACGAGCTCGGCTGGGAGATCACCCCGACGATGGCGACCTGCCTCTACGCGGCGATCCTCACCGATACCGGCGGATTCCGGCACGAGAACACGAGCGTGCAGACGCTCGCCGACGGGGCTCGACTCGCTGCCCTCGGCGCCGATCCGAGTGACATCGCGGGGCGGATCTACAAGTCGCGCCCCGCGACGACCGTCCGGCTCAACGCGCTGAGCCTCTCGTCGATGCAGATCGAGATGGAGGGCCAGCTCGCGTGGGCGCGGGTGACGCGTCGCATGCTGCACCAGACCGGCGCGGTGATGGCGGAGGCGGAGGGGATCATCGACAGCCTGAACAGCATCGGTGGCCTCCAGGCCGCGATCATCTTCAAGGAGGTCGGCGCTCGGTTGACGAAGATCAGCGTGCGCACCCGCAACGGCGTCGACGCCGCCGCGCTGTGCGCTCGGTTCGGCGGCGGCGGGCACACGCGCGCGGCGGGTGCCGAGCTGCTGGTGCCGATGCGCGATGCGGTGCAGGCGGTGCTCCAGGCGGCGCATGAGGTGATCGACGGTGCGGGCCGGCGTTCTCAATATCGATAAGCCGGCCGGCGCGACGTCGTTCACCGTCGTCCGCCGGATCCGCGGCCTCACCAGGGCGAAGCGCGTCGGCCATGCCGGCACCCTCGATCCGCTCGCGACGGGCGTCCTGCCGATCCTCGTCGGCTCGTCGACGCGGCTCTCCGATCAGGCGCACCGGCTGTCCAAGACGTACGACGCGGAGGTCCATCTCGGCTTCACGACGATCACCGACGATGCCGAGGTCGATCGCGAGCCGGTTGCCGACCCGAGCGGCGTCACCGAGGTCCACGTCCGGGACGCGCTCGCGCAGTTCGTCGGCCGGATCAGCCAGCGGCCGCCCGCGTTCAGCGCGGTCAAGATCGAGGGTGAGCGGGCGTACAAGCTGGCCCGACGCGGGGATCTCGAGCGGCCGCAGGCGCGCACCGTCGAGATCCTCGCCGCCGAGGTCGTGTCGTTCACGGCCGGGCCGGAGGCGATCGCCCGCGTGCGCGTGACCTGCGCGTCCGGTGTCTACCTGCGATCGCTGGCCAGAGACCTGGGCGAGCGGCTGCAGGTCGGCGGCTACCTGGGCCGGCTGGTGCGCACGGCGTACGGCCCGCTGACGATCGAGAGCGCGGTCCCGCTCGACGCGCTGGAGACCGCGGAGGACGTCGAGGCGCACCTCCAGGAGCCGTCCGTGCTGCTCCCCGACATGCGGCCGGTGCGGCTCAGCATCGAGCAGCAGGCGCTCGTGCGCGCGGGGCGCCCGGTGCGCGTGCTGCCGGCGCCACCCCCAGGACTGCTGCGGGCGCACGACGAGGTTGGCGCACTGGTCGCGATCGGGCACACGGACCCGCTGCGGCGGACCTTCGTCCCCGACAAGGTGCTCGCGTGATCGACCCCGATCTGCACCCGGCCGGCGCCTGAACGCGATGAGGGTCCGCTTCGGGCTGACC
>JBAPVZ010000599.1:0-1967 GCA_049283435.1 Candidatus Dormiibacterota bacterium | reverse complement strand
TCGTCGGTGAGCGCCAGCGAGTCGCCGAACATGGCCTGGATCTTCTCCTGCCAGAGCTCCCCGATCTGCTCCGTCGAGAGCTCGCCGGAAGACCGGCGAGCGGCGTGCACCGCGTCTTCGAATCGGTTCATCGCGACCTGACGGAAGATGGTCGCGAACTGATCCTCCACCTGGTGGCAGAGCAGGGACAGCCGCACCTTCGGATCCTGCTCCTGGGCGAGGATCGCGTCGAACGTCAGCTGCTCACCGAACACGGACGCCGTTTCGGCGAGCGTCAGCGGCGGGTGGTAGTCGAAGATGTGGTTGCGCTCGGCGGCGAGCACGTCGTGGAGGCCGTGCCCGAGCTCGTGCGCGATCGTCAGGGCATCGCGCAGCTGCCCGGTGAAGTTGAGCAGGACGTAGGGGTGCAGGTCGGGGGTCGCGCCGGCGCAGAACGCACCGCCTCGCTTGCCTTCGCTGACCGGGGCGTCGATCCAGGGATGCGCGAAGAACCGCTCGACGATGCCGCCGGCGCGCGGCGAGAACCGCTGGTACGAACTGAGGACAAGCTCCTTCGCCTCCGCCCAGCGCAGCTCGCGCGAGGTCGCTTCGAGCGGTGCGTAGCGGTCCCACTCGTGGAGCTCGTCGAGCCCGAGCAGGCCCCGCTTCACGCGGTAGTAGCGGGCGACGACGTCGTAGCGGCCGGTCACGGCGTCGACGAGCGCCTGCACCGCCTCGTCGGACGTTTCGTTGGCCAGATTGCGAGCCGAGATCCACGACGGGTAGTCGCGCAGCCGGTCGCCGATCGTCTTGTCCTGGAGCAGCACGTTGAAGATGTAGGCGCGCGTGCGCTGGTCGGCGGCGAGCGTCTTGGTCACCGCGTGCGTCGCTTCTTCCCGCACCTGACGGTCCCCGTCGTGGAGCTTCGCGAGCGCGGTCATCAGCGGCAGGGTGGCACCGTCGAGCTCGACCGTCATCGCGGAGCACAGCTCCCCGAAGAGGCGGGACCAGGCTCCGCTGCCGACCGGGCTGAGCTCGGTGAGCAGGCGCTCCTCGGGCTCCGTCAGCTGGTGCTCGCGGTAGAGCCGCTCCACCTCGACCGTGTGCTTGAACCGCCGCGCCTGCGGGTCGGCGTAGAGCGGCGCGACCTGCTCGTCGGTCAGCTGCGCGAGCTCGAGGCTGAAGAAGACCAGGTACCGGCCGCGCTCGGCGCCCGCCTCGCGTATGCGCGACATGAGACGGCCGGCCGCGTGGTCGCCGGCATCCAGGCTGTGCAGGAGCTGGGCGTAGATGGCCGGCTTCGCGGTCGCCTCGAGATGCGCGGCGAGCTCCTCCATCATGGCCGTGAACTCGGCCGGCGTGAGCTGCGCGAGTCGACCCCGGTAGCGCTCGTCGAACGTTTTTGCGGACGCGAGCGACTCCGTGAGCGACGCCTCGATCGCCGGGTCCACGGGCGAGGAGAAGAGCTCGGTCAGATCCCAGCGGATGCTGCCGGCATCGGTCTCGGGGGATGCGGTCTCGGTCATGCTGCCCCCAGCGTAGACGGCAGCGATCTCAGACCGCGGCGATCATCCTCGAGATCACATCGGGGAGGTTCGGTGCACCCTTCGCGAACGGCACCGAGTGCAGGCGGTGTGCGAAGACCATCTCCGCGACCTCGGTCACGTGCTGGGGCTCGACGACCGAATCGCCCCGGTAGGCGGCGCCCGCCTGCGCCGCCCGTGCGCAGACGAGGTCGGAACGGTGGCCGTCGACCTCGAGGGCGATGCTGAGCTGCGCGATGAGCCGCAGCATCTCGCGCGGCGTCGTCACCTCCGGATAGGTCGCGATGCCGCGCGCGATGTGGTCGCGGACGGCCATTTCGTCACACCGGAAGCGCTCCGCGAACCCGACCGGGCTGTCTTCCCAGGCCGCCCGCTGCTCGACGATCTCGACGCGCTGCTCGAGGTCGCGGATGCCCTCCACGTCGACGCAGAGCCCGAAGCGGT
>JBAPVZ010000598.1:0-2986 GCA_049283435.1 Candidatus Dormiibacterota bacterium | reverse complement strand
ATCCCTGGTTGATGTACCCGGCGATGGCGGACGCGGGCACATGCATCAGCACGTTCGTCGTCGAGCCGGTGCTGTCGAACTGAGCCATGTCCCAGGGCCCGAACACATTGTGGTACTGGTTGAAATCCGTGGGGCCGGTCGCGCCCTCATAGTTGATCTGCTTTCCGTTCTGCAGCAGCTTCACGCAATCCGCGTAGTCATAGCACTTCTGTCCCGGCGGGTTCGACACATCCTTGATCTTGCTCACCCAGACCTTGCCATCGGTCGACTTGGCCTCGGTCATCGCGAGGGCGGCCACGATCACGGCGTCGTAGGTGTTCTGTGAGTTCTGCAGCGGAGTTGCAGTGTTCCACGCCGACTTGTAGTCCTGCGTGAACGTCTGCCACGCGCCGCCGGACGGAGGTGAGCCGGCCACCCCGACCAGATATTGCGATGCATTGGCGAGCCCCATCGACTTCGCAAAGTCGAGCGTCACCCCGCCGTCGTCGCTGATGAAGGGGACGTTCATGTGTCCCAGCTCTTTGATGTCCGAGAACAGTGTGCTCGCCGTCTCCGGGTCCGTCTTGATGAAGACTGCCTGCGGATTCTTCGCGAACGCCTTCTCGACCTCCGTCCGGTACGAGCTCTGGTGCAGCGCCAGCTGCTCCGTATCCACGATCGTGCCACCGTGGTTCTTGTAGAACTTCGTCACGTTGTTGAGCTCGGCGGTCGCATCAGACGTCGTCTCGAAGAACATGGCGACGTTCTTGTAGTGCTTCTGGACTGCGTAGTAGGCCATGGCCGCCGTCAGTGTCGTGTCGGACGGGGTCGTGCGCCACACGTACTTGTACTGCATCGTGTCGAGCTCGGAGGTGCCGCCTTCCATGAAGTCGACGAGATGGGAGGAGTCGTAGTTCTTGATGACGCCCATGATCTCGAGCGAGGAAGGCCCCACCTCGAACGTCGGGTTCTGGGTCTGCAACTTGCGCCAGGCGGGCACCGCGTCCACCGGGTCGCCGCCCGTGTCCTCCAGTGACGCATTCAGCTTGTGGCCCATGACGCCACCGTGCTTGTTGACGTCGACGATCCCCGCCTTCGCGCCGTGCAGGAACCACTGACCGACGAACGATTCCCGCCCGGACATCGGGAAGAGCTCGCCGACCGTCAAGGGATTGGACCCGCCCGAGCTGCCGCCGCCGCCGCCACAGGCGGAGAGCAGGAGGAGCAGCGCTCCGGAAAGGATCGAGGCGAGCCACATCGGCCGCCGTCGCTGGCGAAGGATCATCTCAACTGCACCTCCCACGCACCGTTGGACCACTCACGGCTGACCGCGTGACGGATGACCATCGTCACCTCCTGCTGCCGGCTCCGGCGCCTTCTGGTCGCCCTCGGCGACGCCGAGGAACACCGAGGCGAGATCCACCTGCGCCATGTCCGCCGCCGTGCCCTCGAGCCGGTTGCGGCCGGCGACGAGCACGTACACGCGATCGGCATGCCGGATCGCCACGTCGACGTTCTGCTCGACGACGACGACTGCGGCCTCGGTCGCCGCGATGCGCTGCACCTGCGTCCACACCACCTCCGTGTAGGCGGGGGAAAGCCCGGCCGTGGGCTCGTCGAGGAGCACGACCCTGGGATCCAGCATCAACGACCGCGCCATGCCGAGCAGGTTGCGCTGCCCCCCGCTGAGCGTCCCCGCCCGTTTGCCCGTCGCGTCGGCCAGGTCGGGGAAGATGCCCAGCACCTCTCGGATCCGACCGGCGATGTCGCCGCGCCGGGTGAACGCGCCCATCTCCAGGTTTTCGACGACGCTGAGGCTCGGGAACACGTTGTCCACCTGGGGCACGTAAGCCATACCCTGCCGGGCGATCCGGTGCGGCGGCCAGCCCGAGACGTCCTTCCCGTCGACCTCGACCCGTCCTGTCATCCCCGGCAGCAGGCCGAAGAGGCTCTTCATGAACGTCGACTTGCCGGCGCCGTTGGGCCCGACGACCGCGACGACCGAGCTCGGCGCAGCAGAGATCGACACGTCCTGGACCACGGCGGCGCGGCCGTACCCGGCGGTTATCCTCTCAGCCACCAACCCGCTCAACGAGGGCTCCTCCCAGATAAGCGCGGACGACGTCCTCGTTGGCCCGGAGCTCCGCCATGCCTCCCGAGGCGAGCACCCGGCCGGCCGCCATCACGACGACGTGGTCGCACAGCTGCTCGACCAGGTTCAGGTTGTGCTCGACCATCAGGAAGGTGATGCCGGACGCGCGCAGCGCGCCGATGTGATCGACGAGGCGGGTCAGAAGCGCCGGGTTGACCCCGGCCATCGGCTCGTCGAGCAGCAGCAGCTTGGGCTCGGCCATGACGGCGCGGGCCAGTTCGAGGAGCCGCTTCTGCCCCCCGCTGAGCGTCCTCGCGTACTCGTTGCGAAGCTCGTACAGCGCGAACGTCTGCAGAACCTCGCGGGCCTTCTCGAGCAGGCGCTCGTCCTCCCGCCGGCAGCGGCGGGAATTGAAGAGTGCGGTCAGGAGGCCCTCCCCCGCCTGCCGAGGCGCGACCGCAAGGAGGTTCTCCAGGACGGTGAGGCCGGCGAATTCGCGCGAGAGCTGAAACGTCCGGATCAACCCATGCTGCGCGACCCGATGCGCGGTCCATCCGGTGATCGACTGGCCCAGGAAGCGCACCTGACCGTGCTGCGGCCGCTGCGTCCCGGAGATCAGGTTGATGAGGGTCGACTTGCCCGCTCCGTTGGGTCCGATCAGGCCGTTCACCTCGCCGGCGGCGATGCTGAACGTGCAGCCGTCGACGGCCTTCACCCCGCCGAAGGCGTACCCGACGTCCTCGACCTCGAGCAGGGGGTCAGCCGGCACGGCCGATCCTCCACCGCTGGCGCGAGGCGGGCAGCTCGAAGAAGAGCCGGCGTCGCTCGGGGAGGATCCCCTGGGGACGGAAGAAGAGGACGACGATCAGCAGGGCTCCGACGATCACGTTGCGGAGGGCGGGAACGAGCGCGGGA
>JBAPVZ010000597.1:0-4522 GCA_049283435.1 Candidatus Dormiibacterota bacterium | reverse complement strand
CAACCGGAAACCGAGCTGGGCCGCGAACCGCGCCGCGCGCAGCATCCGCAGCGGGTCGTCACGGAACGTCGCGCGCGGGTCGAGCGGCGTCCTGAGCACCCGCCGCTCGAGGTCGGGGAGGCCGCCGAGCGGGTCATGGACGGCGCCCGACAGGTCGCAGACGAGGGCGTTGACGGTGAAGTCGCGCCGCTGCAGATCCTCGTCCAGCGTCGCCGGCTCGACGTCCGGCTTGCGTGACTCGGGACGGTAGCTCTCGCGCCGCGCGGCGACGAACTCGAGGCGCCGCTCGTCCCAGGTGACCTGCGCGGTGCCGAAGCGCTCGAAGACGGCGGGCGGGGGCGCACCGGCGAGCACCGCGACCCGCTCGGCGAGGTCTCGCGCGGAAGCATCGACGACGACGACGTCGACGTCGGGGTGGGCGTCCCTGCCGAGCAGCCGGTCGCGCACGTAGCCGCCGACGACCCACGTCTCCCCGCCGCTCCCCGCCGCCCTGCGCAGCAGATCGAAAAGAGGGTCGTTCGAGACGTCGAGCTGCCGCACCACCTCTCCCGACGACATCGGCCCATCGTAGGGAGCGCGAGCATCCGGCCCGCCGGCACGGATCTCGCCTAGGAGATGGTCGGCAGGCCGAATGCCTCGCGCAGGATGCGCTCCAGCGTCGCCTCGAGCGACGACGACTCGGCGATGACCCGCTCGTCGACGAAGGGTAGGCGGTCCGGCCACTCATACCACCTGCGCATGTCGTCGACGCTGAAGTCGCTCGCCTTGAGTCGGGTCGCATGCCGGCGGAACGTCTCCGGCAGCGGGACGTCGAAGACGTAGAAGCTGGTCGTCCCGGCGTGGTCCTGCGACAGCCGCTCCAGCATCGATGCGTACCTGCCGGCGGACATGATGCCCTCCAGGATCACGCTGTAACCACGATCGAGCGCGAAACGGGCGGTCTCGGAGATCAGGTCGATGTTCGCCGCCCCCGGAAGGTCGTGCTCTCGCAGGACGACGCGCCGGAGGTAATCCTGCTCGATCAGGGCGACGCCCCTGCCGAGTCGCTCACGGAGCCCCCTCGCCGTGCTCGACTTGCCGGCGCCCGACGGCCCTCGCAGCACGACCAGCCGGGTGTCCGGAAACCCGGTGCTGCCCACGACGGCGAGTCTAGGAGCGCGAACCCACGCCGATTGGACACGTGCCTGCCGGGGCGCCGGACCTTCAGTGCAGCGTCTCGCCGCGCCGCAGCATGTCGATGAACTTCGCGAGCCGCCGGGCGCGCGTCTCGGGCCGCTTCGCCTCCTCCAGGCGATAGAGGATCGCGTACCGGTTCTGGCTCGTCAAGGTCGCGAAGAACGCGGCGGCGGCGGGATCGCGATTCAGCTCGCGCTGCAGGTCGTCGGGCACGCTGGCCCGCCGCGGTCCCTCGTAGGCGGCGGCCCAGCGGCCATCGAGCTTGGCCGCATCCACCTCCCGCCGGCCGGCCGCTGCCATCTCGCCCCGCTCCAGCAGGCCCTCCGCCAGCTCGCAGTTGCGCTTCGACCAGCGACTCCCGGCTCGGCGCGGCGTGAACCGTTGGCGAAAGTAGCCCTCGGGACCCCTCTCGACACGGCCGTCGATCCAGCCGAAGCGGAGCGCGACGAGCAGCGCCTCCTCGTGGGTGATCGAGCGGACGCCGGTCGCCTTCTTCGCGAACCGGATCCGCAGGCCGGCCCGGGTCGCGTGGTTCGTCGCCAGCCAGGACACCAGCTCGTCCGGCGTCGCGAACTGGAGCGTCGGCTCCTCCTCCTGCCCGGTCATGCGGCCGAGGGCTGCACCTCGCCGAGCCAGACGCGTGCCCACTCGACGGCGCCGACCTCACCGACGCGCGCGCCGAGCACGGCCCGGCGCACCCTCGGCCGCCGGGCCGGCTTCACGAAGGGCGACGCACGCAGCACCGCGATCGTGGGTTCCCGCAGCTGCCCCCAGGCGGCCGTCACGCCGCCGCCCATCACGATCACCTCGGGGTCGTAGAGGTTGCAGACGTTGACCAGCGCGATCCCCATCGCGTGCGACATCTCGTCGAGCACCCGGAGTCCCAGCGTATCCCCGTCCGCCGCCGCCGCGAGCAGCTCGACCGGAGGCCGGCCGTAGCGCTGCTGGATGTTGGTGCCGCTGCAGATCGCCTCCACGCAGCCATGCTGGCCGCACCCGCAGAGCGGGCCGTCGGGGTCGATGATCATGTGCCCGACCTCGCCGGCCGAGCCGTGCGCGCCGGAGATCAGCCGTCCGTCGCAGACGACGCCGGCGCCGACGCCCGTGCTCCAGGTGATGTACACCATGTCGCGCGAGCCGCGCCCGGCCCCCTGGTGGAACTCGCCGAGGCCGGCCAGGTTGGCGTCGTTCTCCACGTGCACGGGGCAGTTCAGCACCTCGGCGAGGAGCGCCGCGATCGGCAGGTTGTGCCAGAGGCGATGATCGCCGAGGTTCGGTGGATTGATGAGCAGCCCGTGGCGCGGATCGACCGGTCCGGGGGCGCCGATCGCGGCCGAGCGGACGGTGCCGTACCCGGCATGGTGCTCCGCCTGCTCCGCGATCCAGGTGACGACGTTCTCCGGGGTCTCGAGCTCCTTCGTCTTCGCCCGCGTGACCTTGCGGACCGTCCCGTCGGCCGTCGCGAAGGCGACCCGCACCTGCGTGCCCCCGAGGTCGACCCCCGCCAATGCCAGCGGCTGGGAAGGAACCGTCGGACGCATGGGTTTTCACTCTATCCCAGGTGGGTACGCAAGGCCAAGAGGAGAGTCAGAGAACACATGTCCGAACCCCGAACCCTACCGGTCCTGCCGCTGACCGACGCAGTCGTCCTGCCTCGGATGAGCGCAACCATTCCACTCGACAACGAGGACGCGATGCGCGCCGCGCGCGCCGCGTTCGCGAACGACAACCTGCTCCTGCTCCTGCCCAAGGTCGACGGCCGCTACTCGACCGTCGGCGTGATCGCGAAGATCGAGGAGAAGGGCACGGTCGGCGCCGGCACCGAGATCATCGTCGCGCAGGGTCGCACCCGTGCGGTGCTCGGCAGCGTCTCGACGGACGAGACGGGCGCGCTCGTGGCCGAGATCACCCCGCGGCCCGATCCCTCGACGCAGGACGACTCGTTGCGCGAGCTCGCGCAGCAGTACCGTGCCGTCCTCGAGAACATCCTGGATCTGCGCGGCGCTCAGCAGATCGCCGCGGTCCTGCACAGCATCGACAACCCGGGTCACCTCGCCGACATGGCCGGGTACTCGCCCGACCTGTCACTGGCCCGCAAGGTCGAGGTGCTGGAGACGCTCGACGTCGGCGAGCGCCTGCGCAAGCTCGTCGCCTGGCATCGCGAGGTGCTGGCCGAGATGCAGCTGAAGGAGCAGGTCAAGAGCGACGTCTCCCAGCAGATGGAGAAGAACCAGCGCGAGTTCCTGCTCCGTCAGCAGATGGAGGCGATCAAGAAGCAGCTCGGCGACACCGACGGCGATGCCGCCGGTGACTACCGGACTCGCGCCGACGCCGCCGGCATGCCGGAAGCCGCACGCAAGGAGTTCGACCACGAGCTCGAGCGCCTGGAGCGCATGAGCGAGCAGAGCCCCGAGTACGGCTGGATCCGCGGCTTTCTCGACTGGATGCTCGACGTGCCCTGGTCGGTTCGCACCGACGACAACTTCGATCTCGCGAAGGCGCGCGAGATCCTCGATGCGGACCACAGCGGCCTGGAGGACGTGAAGGACCGCATCATCGAGTTCCTCGCCGTGCGCAAGCGGCGGCAGGAGCGCGGGCTCACGAACGAGGGCGGGCGCGGCACGGGCGCGATCATCACGCTCGTCGGCCCTCCCGGCGTCGGCAAGACGTCGCTCGGCGAGTCGGTCGCGCGCGCGCTCGGCCGCAAGTTCGCCCGGATCTCGCTCGGCGGCATCCACGACGAGGCGGAGATTCGCGGCCACCGGCGCACCTACGTCGGCGCGCTGCCCGGCCGGCTCGTCCGGGCGCTGAAGGAGGCGGGGACGAAGAACCCCGTCATCATGCTGGACGAGATCGACAAGGTCGGCGCCGATTGGCGGGGCGATCCCTCCTCGGCACTGCTCGAGGTCCTCGACCCGGCCCAGAACCACACGTTCCGCGATCACTACCTGGAGGTCGACCTCGACCTCTCCGAGGTGCTGTTCATTCCGACCGCGAACGTCGCCGACACGATCCCCGGCCCCCTGCTGGACCGGATGGAGCTGGTGCGGCTCGACGGCTACACGGAGGAGGAGAAGCTCCAGATCGCCAAGCAGCATCTGGTGCCGCGGCAGCTGGAGCGCAACGGGCTCGATACGACCGAGCTGTCGTTCCAGGATCGAGCGCTCGCCGAGATCATCTCGAAGTACACGCGGGAGGCGGGCGTCCGCAACCTGGAGCGCGAGATCGGGCGGCTGCTCCGCAAGGGAGCGACGCGACTCGACCAGGGTCGAGCGGTGGCGCCGATCTCGGTCGACGAGGCGGCCGTCCGCGACCTGCTCGGCAAGCCCCGCTTCCAGCTCGAGGA
>JBAPVZ010000596.1:0-1700 GCA_049283435.1 Candidatus Dormiibacterota bacterium | reverse complement strand
CAGCAGCGTCGCCGGCAGGTAGGACCCGATTAGCTCCAGCGTTGGCACGTGATAGAACAGCGACGTCCCGAGATCGCCATGCACCAGGCGGCCCATGAAGTCGAGGTACTGCACGAGGAGCGGCTGGTCGAGGCCCCACGCACGGTGCAGGCGCGCGACCGCGGTCGGGGTCGCGTGGTTGCCGAGCATGGCGCGCGCCGGATCGCCCGGAATCAGGTGCACCAGGAAGAACGTGATGATCGTGATGCCGAGCACGACCGGCACCATCTGCACCAGTCGCCAGCCGACGTACCCGGCGCGGCTCATCCGAGAAGGCTCGTTGATCCGCCTGGTGCCGATCCGGTCAGCGTCGATCCTCTCAGTGGCTCAGCCACATGTTCTCCAGGTGGTAGTTGCCGGTCGGGTAGGGCTGGAACGAGTGCAGCTTCGTGCTGTACGCGTAGGGGAAGGGCGAATAGTAGAGCGGCACGATCGGCTGATCCTGCTGCACGAGCTTCTGGACCTGCGCGTAGAGCTGCGCTCGCTGGCCTTTGTCGAACGTTCGCTCGGCCTGCGCGATCAGCTGGTTGATCTGCGGGTTGTTGTAGTGCGTCCGGAACGAATTGTTGCCTCCCGGCTCGCCGCCGACGGCGAACTGGACCAGCTCGTCGGGATCGATGATGTCCGTCGTGTCGTACTCGAACGCGACGTCGTAGTTGAACGTCTCGATCGCCTGCGTCTCGGCGTTGCTGTCGAGCTTCTGGATCGTCAGGTTGATCCCGAGCGGCTTCAGCTCCGACTGCAGGATCTGCGCCGTCGAGTTCTCGTTGACATCGCCGGAGCCGACGAGCAGCGACGCCGAGAACCCGCTCGGGACCGTCGACTGCGCCATCTCCGCCTTCGCCTTGGCGAGGTCGTGAGGCGTCGCCGAGAGCGATTTGTCGTAGCCGATGAGCGCCGGCGTCAGGAACGAGTTGGCCGGCTGGCCATGTCCGAACAGCACGGCGTTGATGACCGCCCGCTGGTCGATCGCGTCGGCGACCGCACGGCGCACGTGAGGATCCTGGAACGGCTTGCGCTGCTCGTTGAAGGCGACGTAGTCGGTACGGCTGGAGGGAAAGAGCGACATCGTGATGCCCGGAGCCGACTGCAGGGAGCTGATCGCGGAGTAGGGCGGGAACTCGTCGACCTGGACCTGGCCCCCCTTCAGCTGCAGGATGCGCGTGTTGTCGTCCGGCGTCTGCGCCCAGGTGACGCTGTTCAGGTACGGCTTGCCCGGCTTCCAGTAGTACGGGTTGCGGGTCAGCTCCAGCTCCTGGCCCTTGGTCCAGTGGTTCCACTGGAAGGGGCCGGTGCCGACCGGATGCTGATAGAACGCGTCCTTCGTCTCGCCACCGTAGTTGGCCGGCACGATCCCGTTGCCGAACAGGGCCAGGTCGGCGAGCAGCGGCGACCATGGGTACTTGGTCGTGATCGCGACCGTGCTCGGGTCGGGTGTCGCAACCGATGCGATCGCGGCGTCGATGAACTGCCATTGGGAGTTCGGCGAGTTCGCCTCCTCGATCGAGAACTTGACGTCGGCGGAGGTCACCGGGTGGCCGTTGCTGAACTTGACGCCGGGGCGGAGGTGGAACGTCCAGGTCAGCTTGTCGGCGGAGAGCGTGTAGCTCGTCGCGATCGCGGGCACGAGCGTCTTCCCGTCCGGGCCGTCCTCGTACAGC
>JBAPVZ010000595.1:0-2951 GCA_049283435.1 Candidatus Dormiibacterota bacterium | reverse complement strand
CCGGCACCGCGAGCCCGCGCAGCGCGCGCCGGGCGGCCTGTGCTTCGAGGCGGGTCGCGGCGGCGATGACCATCACCCGCGTGAAGCGCCCCCGTCCCGGGACCCCCGCGAGACCAAGCTCGCGGGGCCTCGTCGGGTGGTCGGCCCGGACCGCCGCGAGACGAGGCTTGCAGGGTCTCGTGCGGTGGATCGCACGGAGCCCGTGGAGTCCCGTGAGCTGGAGGCCCGATACCACTCGATCGCCCGCTGCAGCGCCGCCGGCACCGAGCTCGGCCGCCAGCCGAGCTCGCGGGTCGCCTTCGCGGCGCTCGCGTACATCAGCGTCGCCGACATGCGCGCCCCCTCCAGCGGGATTCTCGGAACCCCGCCGGTGACCCGGCAGCGCAGGTCGTCGAGGCGCGCGAGCGACAGGACGAGTCGGTGCGGCAGGTGGATTCGAGGTGGCCGTCCGCCGGCGAGCTCGGCGATCATCGAGAAGATCTCGTCGAGCGTCAGATCCTCGCCGGCCAGCAGGTACCGCTCCCCCGGTCGCCCCCGCTCCAGCGCGAGTACGTGGCCGCGCCCCACGTCCTCGACCGGCACCAGGTTCATCCCGCCGCGCACGGTCGCCGGCATGCGCCCGGCAACGACGTCGAGGACCATCCTCCCGGTCGGCGTCGGCAGCGCATCGCCGGGGCCGACGGGCGCGGTCGGGAGCACGAGCACGACCGGCACCCGGGCGGCGAGCGCGACGAGCTCCTGCTCCACCTTCGATTCGTGATATCCGGACCCGGGCCTGTCAGCGCCGTGCCCGCCCAGCGCGTGGTCCAGCTCGGTCGCCGGGCGGCCGTCAGGAGCCGGGCCGACCGTCGCCGAGGAGGAGGTCACGACCGCCTTCTCGACGCCCGCCAACCGCGCCGCCTCGAGCAGCCCCGCGGTTCCCTCGACGTTGACGCGCCGGATCATGGTCGCGTCACGCGGCGCGAAGGAGTAGAGCGCGGCGACGTGCACGAGGTACCGGCATCCGGCCATCGCCCGCGCGAGCTCGCCGGTCTGCAGCAGATCACCAACGACGGCGGTCAGCCGCTCGTCACTCGGCCAGCGCGCGGGCACCCGCCGTACGAGCGCGCGCACCGGATGGCCGGCGTCGAGCAGCGCGGCGAGCACGTGCCCGCCGACGAACCCCGACGCCCCGGTCAGGAAGACCGGGGCGCGCTCGCCCTCCACGCGGGGTGCCCCTCAGTGCTCGATGGCGGCGCGCATCGTCTGCCGCATCGAGGTGAGCGTCGCAACCACCGCCGTCGGCTCGTAGCCGCAATGCGCCATGCAGTTCTCGCACTTCGGGTTGCGCCCGCGGCCGTACTGCGACCAGTCGGTGTCCTCCAGCAGCTCCTGGTAGGACTGCGCGTAGGGCGCGTCCGACATCAGGTAGCACGGTCGCTGCCAGCCGTACACGCCATAGCTGGGGATGCCCCAGGCCGTGCACTGGAAGTCGACCTTGCCCTCCAGGAAGTCGAGGTAGAGCGGCGTGTGGTTCAGCCGCCAGCGCTTGCGGCCGCCGTCCGCGAACGCCTCGCGGAAGATCTGCCGGGTGCGCTCGACGCCGAGGAAATTCTCCTGGTCGGGTGCCTTCTCGTACGCGAACCCAGGTGCGATCTCCATGTTGTCGACCTTGAGGTCGTCGTTCAGGTAGTCGAGCAGGCCTTTGATCGAGTCCGGCGTGTCCGGTCCGAAGAAGGTGCTGTTCGTCGTCACCCGGAAGCCGCGCTCCTTCGCGAGCTTGATCGCCTCCACCGCGCGGTCGAACACGCCGTCGCGGCAGACCGACTGGTCGTGCCGCTCGCGCAGGCCGTCGATGTGGATCGACCAGGCGAAGTACGGCGACGGCTCGAAGAGGTCGATCTTCTTCTGCAACAGCAGCGCGTTCGAGCAGAGGTAGACGTAGCGCTTGCGCTTGACGAGCTCCTTCGCGATCAGGTGGATGTCCTTGTGCACGAGCGGCTCGCCGCCCGAGATCGACACCATCGGCGCACCGCACTCCTCCACCGCGGCGACGCACTGCTCGACGCTGAGGCGCTTCTGCAGGATGTGGTCCGGGTGCTGGATCTTGCCGCAGCCGGCACAGGCAAGATTGCACTGGTAGAGGGGCTCCAGCTGCAGGACGAGCGCGAATTTCTTGTTCCCTCTCAGGTAGCGGTTCGTCAGGACGTGCTTCGCGACCTTCATACCCTGGCGTATCGGTACTGCCATTGGCTAGCTCCTCCTCACTGAGAACCGTCCACACCCGCGAGGGCCATGGTCGGGAAGACGTGCCGGTACAGGTGATAGTTGAGGTAGAAGTCGCGCGGGAATCCGGTTCCCGTGAACTGCGGCTCTGCCCACGTGCCGTCGACCTGGCGCTCGCGCAGGAACCTCAAACCCCGCGTCGCGGCGGACTCGTCGCCGCGGCCCGCCAGCTGCAGGCTGATCACCGCCCAGGCGGTCTGGGACGGGGTGCTGTCCCCGACCCCGGCGAACGACGAGTCGGCGTAGGAGTGACACGTCTCACCCCACCCGCCGTCGGCGTTCTGACGCTGCCGGAGCCAGTCGCACGCCCGCTCGACCATCGGGCGCCCCGTGCCGAGCGCGGTCAGCGCGTTGACGACGCACCAGGTCCCGTAGAGGTGGTTGACCCCCCAGCGGCCGAACCACGACCCGTCCGGGCGTTGGGCGCCCCGAAGATAGTCGACGCCGCCGGCCACCATCGGATCCCGGAGGCCGGCGCCGACGCTCGCGAGCATCTCGAGCACGTGGGCCGTCACATCCTCGGTCGGCGGATCGATCAGCGCGCCGAAATCGCCGAACGGGATTCGATAGACGAGTTCGCGCACGTTGTCGGCGTCGAACGACGCCCAGGCGCCGTTCCTGGACCGCATCCGGCGGCACCACACGACCGCGCGCTCGATCGCCTCGCGGGCCGCTCGGTCGGCACC
>JBAPVZ010000594.1:0-6249 GCA_049283435.1 Candidatus Dormiibacterota bacterium | reverse complement strand
GGCGCGAGCGCAGCCGCGAGTGCCGGGCGCGGCGAACGCTCCTGCCCGGCTACCCTCTAGGCTCGTGACCGAGCCTGCCTCGACGCCGATCGCTGCTGCTCGACCGCTGCGCGCGGTCGTCTTCGATTTCGGCGACACCCTGTTCACGAGCCCGGACGGCACGCCGCTGCTGGTCGCCGCGGGCTGGACCCAGGCGGACGCGGAGGCCTTGATCGCCGAGGCCTGGCGGGAATCGAAGACGCCCGCCGAGCTCGGGCACGGTCGCGATCGCAGCCCTGAGCTCCATCGCGAGGCGTGGCTGCGTCTCTTTCGCCGTGCCGAACGGCGCACGCCGGGCATGGCCGCACGCCTCTACGAGGCGACGCTGCCGCCGGACACGTGGGTCCCCTACGCGGACACCGAGCCCGTGCTCGCAGAGCTGCATCGCCGGCAGGTCCCGGTCGCCGTGCTCAGCAACATCGCACATCCCCTGCGCCCGGTCTTCGAGCTCCATGGCCTCGAGCGCTACGTGAGCACCTACACGCTCTCCTACGAGGTGGGCCGCGAGAAGCCGGACCCGGCGTTGTTCGAGATCGCGTGCCGCTCACTGGGGTGCGCGCCCCGGGAGACGCTGATGGTCGGCGACAGCCACCTCGCCGACGGGGCGGCGACGCTCGCCGGCATGCCGGTGCTGCTGCTGCCGATGGTCGGGCGGGCCGCCGTGCGGGGCCTCGCGAGCGTGCTCGACCTCGTTGCTCCCCAGGATCGTCCCCGGGCTTGAGCGTGGCGAGTCGCGTTCGGGATCGCACCGGCCTGGTGCCGGCACTGCTGCTCTGCGCCGGCCTCGTCCCGGTCGCGATGAACTTGCGCACGGCGGTGACCGGCATCCCGCCGGTGCTGCCCGACCTCGCGGCGCGGTACCACCTGACGCCGACGACGCAGAGCGTGCTCGTCGCGCTGCCGACGATCTGCTTCGGCGTCTTCTCGTTCGCCGCGTCGCCGCTGCGGGCGCGCTTCGGCGAGGAGCGCGCGATCTTCGGGTCGGTGATCGTGTTCGCGGTCGGCATCGGCGCGCGCGCACTCGACCCGGCCACCCTCCTCTTCCCCGGCACGATCGTCGCCGGCGCCGGCATCGGCCTGCTGAACGTGCTCCTGACGAGTCTCGTGCGGCGCCGGGCGCCCCGGCACGTGGGCCCGATGCTGAGCCTCTACACCCTCTCGCTGCAGGTCGGGTCGACGGTCGCCGCCGGCGTCTCGGTGCCGATCTACCTCGCCACCGGCTCGTTCACGCCGACGCTCGGGATCTGGACCCTGCTCGCGGTCATCGCGCTCGTCCTGTGGCTCCCGCAGCTCGCCTCGCGCCCGCCGCGCACGAGCCTCACCGAGGGCAGCCTCGCCTCGGCCCAGGTTGCCCGCAACCCGCTCGCCTGGCTCGTCGCGTGTTTCATGGGCCTGCAGTCGCTGATGTACTTCTCGGCGCTGTCCTGGCTCCCGACGCTCCTGCGCAGCCGGGGGATGCCCGCGCTGGAGGCCGGGATCCTGCTCTCCGCGTTCAACATCTGTGGCCTCGCCGCGAGCACGGTCGCGCCCCTGCTCGGTCGCACGGTCACGGGGCAGCGGGTGGTCGTCGTCACCAGCTTCAGCCTCGGCGCGATCGGCTTCACCGGCCTCGTCCTGGCACCGATCGCGATCGCGCCGGTCTGGGTCGTCTGCATCGGCTTCGGCCAGGGTGCGCTGCTGCCGACGGCGCTGCTCTTCATGATCGTGCGGTCGCCCGACGGCCCGACCGCATCCGGCCTCTCCGGCATGGCGCAGGGGGTCGGCTACCTGCTCGCGGCCGCCGGCTCGTTCACGATCGGCCAGGCCTACGCCGTCAGCGGCACGTGGGTGGTCCCGATGGTGATCTTCGTCGTCATGTGCGGCCTGGGACTCGCGTGCGGCCTCGGCGCCGCCCGCGACATCGTGCTGCCGAGCGTCGCGCCACCGGAGCCCGCAGAGTCCTGAGCGGCGCCGTCGTTGCCGGCGCTGCGGCCGTGCAACAGCGACCCCCGGACGTGAGGGCCCCCGCGCCGCGTCGGACGGCGCGTCAGCAGCCACCCCGCCGGCACCACCGAGCGAGCTTTACCGCCGTCAGCGTTCGTCGTCGTTCTGCGGCAGCGGCGGCCCCGGCGGGAGCGTGACGAGCAGCTCGATCAGGGCGACGACGACCATCGCGAGCGCCACCGCGACGCCGAGGACCAGGTGCCCGGACAGCGCGAGCAGCACCGCCGGCGGGATCGCGAGCAGCACCTTCGCGATCGCCTGACCGGGCGGCTGGCGGACGCGCAGGGCCGAGCCGGGCCGGCACACGACGAGCCAGATCCCGAGATGCGCGAGCGGTGCCGCGATCGCGAGCACGACCCGCAGCACCGGCACCTGGCCCAGGCTGCCCAGCCACCCGCCATCGATCGCCAGGACGCCACAGAGCAGGGCCTCGGAGAGGACGGCGAGCACGAGCACGGCGCGGGTTCCCCCCGTCGCTGGCTCCGGCTCGACCGACACCTCGTGATCCTACAAAGCGGGATCCCCGGGGGCCGCGTTCGTACGAACCCGCCGCCCCGGGGCGCTCGTCACTCGGCGGCGGCCCCCCAGGTCGTCTCCAGCACGCGCAGCCAGTTCTCGGTGCCCAGCCTGGCCAGCTCCGCGTCGCCGAAGCCGTGATCGCGGAGCGCCTGCACCAGCTTCGGCAGCCCGGCCGCGTCGCCGAGCTCGTTCGGCACCGTGCAGCCGTCGAAGTCGGAACCGAAGCCGACGTGCTCGATGCCCATGCGATCGGCGAGGTAATCGACGTGCCGAACCAGGTCCTCCAGCGGCGTGTCGGCGTCGTGCTGGCCGTCGGGTCGCGCGAACTGGACCGCGTAGTTGAGTCCGACCATGCCGCCCGAGGCGCGGATCGCGTCGAGCTGAGCGTCGGTCAGGTTGCGCGAGTGGGGCGTGATCGCGTGCGCGTTGGAATGGGTCGCGACGAGCGGCGAGGTGCTCAGCTCGGCGACGTCCCAGAACCCCTTCTCGTTGAGGTGGGAGAGGTCGAGCATGATGCCGAGCCGGTTGCACTCGCGGACCAGGTCCTTCCCGTAGGTCGTCAGGCCGGGTCCGGTGTCGGGCGAGCTCGGGAACGCGAACGGCACCCCCTCCGCGAACAGGTTGGGCCGGCTCCAGACGAGGCCGAGCGAGCGCAGACCGGCGCGGTAGAACACCTCCAGCGCCTCCAGCCCGGGATCGATCGGCTCCGCGCCCTCCAGGTGCAGCACCGCCGTGATCGCGCCCCGCTCCAAGCCGGCCCGCAGCTCGGCGATGTCGCGGGCGATGCAGAAGGCGCCATCCGACTCCTTCTCCAGCCGGAACAGCGTGCCGGTGAGCGACACCGCCATGCGCAGCGCGAGGGCCGGATCGACCGGCTGCGAGGTCTCCGGCTCGTCGAGCGAGCGCAGGTTCGGCCGGCGCCCCGCCGGGTCGTCCGGCGTCCAGACCGCGAAGAAGCCACCGACGAAGCCACCCTCGCGCATGCGGGGGAGGTCGAGATGACCGCTCGTGCCGCGCTCGAAGAAGCTGCGCCGGCTCCCGTGACGCGAGCCGTAGTACTCCTGGACGACGTCGTTGTGCCCGTCGAAGATGGGCAGCAGCCCGTTCTCGCTCACACGCTTCCCTCCTCCCCCGACCAGGCCGCGGCCGTCCGCCGGGGGTGCGGAAGGCCGGTCGTCATCAACGCGGTGCGGTCAGGCCGGGACCTCCGAGCGCGCTCCGATCTCGCGCAGCCGCGGCAGGATCTCCTTGCCGTAGACCTCGAGGAAGCGCTTCTGGTCGTTGCCCGGCGCGTGGAAGACGAGGTGCGTGAAGCCGAGCTCCAGGTAGGGCCGGATCTGTTCGACGTGCTCCTCGGGATCGCTGGAGACGAGCCAGCGGCGGTGGGCGACGTCCTCGACCGCCTTCGAGCGGCGCTCCATCTCGCGCGGGTCGTCGACCCCGGACTTGTCCTCGGCCGGCAGCGCCAGCGCGGCCCAGATCTTCGTGTCCTCGAAGGCGCGCGTCCGGTCGTGGTCGAAGGAGACCTTGACCTCGATCATCCGCTGCACCGAGCCCTCGGGCTTCTTCGCCAGGTTCTCGCCCTCCAGGACCGCCGGCAGCAGCGAGTCGCGATAGAGCTCCATGCCCTTCCCCGACGTGCAGATGAAGCCGTCGCCGCTACGCCCGGCGTAACGCGCGGTCTGCGGTCCGGACGCGCTGATGTAGATCGGCACCGGCTGCTCCGGCTTGTCGTAGATCGTCGCGTTCCGCGTGTGGTAGTACTCGCCGTCGAACGTGACCAGGTCCTCGGTCCAGAGCAGCTTGATCAGCCGCACGGCCTCGCGCAGGCGCGCGAAGCGCTCCTTCGGGGACGGCCATTCGATGCCGAGCGCGCCCTCGTTGAGGTGCTCGCCGGTGCCGACACCGAGGATCATCCGTCCCGGGTTGAGCAGGCCCAACGTGCCGAACGCATGGGCGACGACCGCCGGGTGATAGCGGAACGTGGGCGTCGCGACGCTGGTGCCGAGCAGCAAACGCTCGGTCCGCTCGCCGACCGCCGCCAGCCACGCGAAGGAGAACGGCGCGTGACCGTCCGTGTGCCGCCATGGCTGCAGGTGATCGCTGATGAACGCACTGTCGAAGCCCTGCCGCTCTGCGTCGACCGCGAAGTCGAGCAGCTCGCGGGGGCCGAATTGTTCCGCCGACGCCTTGTAGCCGAGCTTCAGCATGGATGATCTCCTCGCACCGACGAATTCGCTTCGATGTTCCTAACGTTACGGCGCGCCCCCTGGCTGGATCGGGCTCCCGTCAGGGTATGCGCTGCTGCCAGAACAAGGAGGCGGCGGACGCGATGAAGCCGAAGAGCAGGCAGAGGCCGATGAACAAGGCGGTGATCTCCTCCGGCTGCAGTTTGAACCCGAGCGCCTGCCGCAGGTGCTGGTAGATCTGCTTCAGCTGCTGGCTGGAGTAGGAAGCGAAGAACTCGCCCCCGGTCTGATTCGCGATGCGCTGCAGCGCCGGGCGGTCGACCGGGACGGGCGCCGTCTGGCCGTTGATCGTGACCGTCCCGTAGTCCGTCCCGAGGGCGACGGTGGAGACGGGCACCCCCTGCTGCTTCGCGGCCGCCGCGGCGTCGTCGTTGGGCCGGCCTTCGTTGGTGGCCCCGTCCGAGAGCAGCACGATCGCGGCCGGCGGCGGCTTCCCGTTCGCCGTCCCCTTGACGAGCCGGATCGCCTGCAGGCAGGTGAAGATGCCCTCGCCGATCGCGGTCGCCTGCGCGAGCTGCAGCTCGCTGATCCCCTGCACGACCTGCTCGTGCTGCTGGGTCGGCGGGACGAGCAGGCTCGCCGTGCCGGAGAAGCTGACGAGGCCGACGTTGAACTGGGGCGGCAGGTCGTTGACAAACTCGGCGGCCGCCGCTTGGGCCGCCTTGAGCCGCGTCGGCTTGATGTCGGTCGCCTGCATGGAGAGGGAGACGTCGATCGCGACCATGACCGTCGCGAGCTGCGTCGGGACCCGCACCAGGCCGGCCGGCCGCGCCATCGCGACGACGCCCCAGCTGAGGCAGAGGAGCATCAGCCCGGCCGCGACGTGGCGGCGCCAGCCGGGGCGGCGCGGGGCGACCGAGCGGAGCAGCGAGAGGTTGCTGAACCGCACCGCGTAGCGGCGCTTCAGGAACTGCTGGACGACGTAGATCGCGATCAGCGCGGCGACCGCCACGAACAGCCAGAGCCAGGCGGGGGAGAGGAACGCGTAGCCCTCGTTCTGGGCGAGCGCGATCACCGCAGCCGCCTCCGCCGTTGCTCGGCGACGTAGCGCACGATGTCGAGCACCCAGTCACGGTCGGTGCGGAGCTGCACGTGCCCGGCCTGCGCCCGCCGGATCGCTCGTGCGATCTCGGCCCGCTGTTCGGCCGCCGCCTTCGCATAGGCCTCACGGACCGTCCGCCGGCTGCTCTGCACCTCCAGCCGCTCGCCGGTCTCCGGATCGACGAGCTCGAGCAGCCCGACGTCCGGCAGTTCGACGTCGCGCGGGTCCACGATCTCGAGACAGAGCACGTCCTCGAGCGCCCCGATCGCGCGCAGCGGATCGTGCCAGCCGGCGTCGCCGAGGAAGTCGGAGATGACGACGGCGAGCCCGCGGCGGCGGGGCAGGCGGCGCATCACCTCCAGCGCCTCGCCGAGCTCGCAGTGCGCCCGGCCGGGCGGCGACGGCTCGACGTAGGCG
>JBAPVZ010000593.1:0-3515 GCA_049283435.1 Candidatus Dormiibacterota bacterium | reverse complement strand
GGCTGACCACCCTCCTCGCTGGGGACGAGCGAAGAGGACTTGGTCGACAGGTATGGGGCATACGGCCGGATCGACGCAAACCACGAGACGAACCGGAGGGGCATCGTCGAAGGCGACTCCGCCGTGCCGGGATGATTGACCTATTAGACTTCGAAAAACCAAGGAGAACGAGTCAAATGCAGAATACGACGAACGTTTGGGTTGATGGTTGGGTTGATGGCTGGGTTGACGGTCCCCGCAAGAGCAGCCAGACAGATGGTTGGGTTGACGGATGAGTCGACTGACCTCCCTCGCTGAACACGAATCACCACTGAACACGAAGCACCAAGGAACGAATCGAATGCAGAACGCGACGAACGGCTGGGTCGATGGTTGGGTCGATGGCATCTCCAAGAACAGCCAGACGAACGGTTGGGTCGACGGCTGGGTCGACTGACGTGACGAACGGCACCTGCAGCAGGAGCCAGACGGACGGTGCCCGCGGCTGGGTCGATGGATGGGTCGATTGACCACGTTCCTCCCCCCGTGGAGGCGCCGCGGCGGCGCGTGTGCCCAGCGAGTGGCGCCGGTCGCCCCCTCCCTGGCGCCCGCTTGATCGGCACCCGGTTGATCTCCTAGATCGCGGGCTCGGCGTGCCGCACAGCGGCCGCTCGGATTCTCCCCCCTCGGCTCTATACTCCGCGCGTGCGCACGCAGGTCGGCATCGTGGGCGCGGGGCCGGCGGGCCTGCTGCTTGCCCACCTGCTGAGCCTGGACGGCATCGACAGCGTGATCCTCGAGGCTCGCAGTCGCGATTACATCGAGCGTCGGATCCGTGCGGGTCTCCTCGAACAGGGGACGGTCGACCTTCTCGTCGCGAGCGGGGTCGGGGATCGGCTCCGCCGCGAGGGCCTGGCCCATCACGGCGTTCAGCTGCAGTCGGACGGCGAGCGGCATCGCGTCCCGATCACCGACCTCACCGGCAGCGACCTCTTCGTCTATGGCCAGCAGGAGATCGTGAAGGATCTCGTCGGCGCCCGAGTCGCGAGCGGCGCTCCCCTCCTGTTCGACGTTCTGGACGTGCGGCTGCATGACCTGACGACCGACCGACCTCGCCTGACCTTCACCCTCGACGGGCGTCGCGAGGAGCTCGCGTGTGACGTCGTCGCCGGCTGCGACGGCTTCCACGGCGTGTCAAGGGCCGCGGTTCCGGCCAGTCACCTGCGCACGGCGGAGCGCGCCTACCCGTTCGCCTGGCTCGGCATCCTCGCGGCCGTCGCGCCCTCCAGCGAGGAGCTCGTCTATGTCCGCCACGACCGCGGCTTCGCGCTGCATTCCATGCGCTCCCCCTCGATCAGCCGGCTCTACCTGCAGGTCCCGCCCGCGGAACCGTTGGACGAATGGCCGGACGACCGCATCTGGACCGAGCTGCAGACGAGATTTGCGCTCGGCGGCTGGACGCTCGCCGAAGGCCCGGTCCTGGAGCGCAACGTCGCCCAGCTGCACAGCTTCGTGATCGAGCCGCTGCGCTATGGCCGCCTCTTCCTCGCCGGCGACGCGGCGCACATCGTCCCCTCGACCGGTGCCAAGGGCTTGAACCTGGCGGTCAACGACGTGCGCCTGCTCGCGCCCGCACTCGCCGACTGGCTGCGCCGGGGGCGCAGCGCGGGGGTCGACGCCTACTCGGCGAATGCGCTGGCGCGGGTCTGGCGCGCCCAGGAGTTCTCGCATTCGATGACGACCATGCTGCACCGCTTCGGGGACGATCCGTTCGAACGCGGACTGCAGCGCTCCCGGCTCCGCCAGCTCCGGACCTCAATCGACGCGGCCCGGGTATTCGCCGAGAACTACGCGGGCGTCGCCCCGATCTGATCCCACGCCCCCGTGCCGGCTCGCGCAACGCGATCGCGCGGATCCGCTGGTGGACGGTGCACGATTGGGGGGCCGTGACCCCGCCGGCCGGATTTTGAGGAGGTGACAACGTGTACCGCGGAGCGATCTTCGACGTCGACGGGGTGCTCGTCGACTCCCCGCACGAGCGCGCCTGGAAAGAAGCGCTGCAGCAGCTGATGGACTCCCCGGGCTGGGCTTCGCTCCGGGCGGCGAGCGACTACACACCGGACGCCTTCACCTCGGAGGTCTACGAGACCGTCCTCTCCGGCCGGCCTCGCGAGGCGGGCGCACTCGGCGCGCTCCAGCACTTTCACGTGCCGAACCCGGAGCAGCACGTCGCCGAATACGCGGAGAAGAAGCAGGCCCGACTCGTCGAGCTGATCGACGCCGGCGCGTTCCACGCGTATCCCGACGCGGTCCGCTTCCTTTTCGCGATGCACGATCTCGGCATCCGCACGGTGACCGCGTCCTCCTCCAAGAACGCGAAGCTGTTCCTGGAGCGCGTCAAGCTGTCCACGATCCTCGATGCGGCGTCGATGGCACGCCGGCAGCTCGGCGCCGACAGCACCGTGCTCGATCTCCTCGACGCGGACGTCAGTGGCCGCGACTTCCCACGCGGCAAGCCGGACCCGATGATCTTTCTCGCGGGTGCCGCCGAACTGAAGGAGGACCCCGCCGGCTGCTTCGTCATCGAGGATGCCGTGGCCGGGATCCAGGCGGCGCTCGCCGGTGGCATGGACGGCCTCGCGATCTCACGGTTGAACGACGTCGCGATGCTCCAGGCGGCGAACGCGACGCTCGTCCTGACGAGCCTGGACGACGTCGACCTGGCAGCCCTCGGTCAGGGCACGATCGTCGCCCGCCGCGGCACGGTGCCGGCCGGCTGAGCGGGCTCTTGCCACCGAACGCGCTGACCGGCTGGTCCGAGGTCGCCCTCCGGCTCGCCGGCCGTCCACCGGCCGTGTTCCTCGACTACGACGGCACGCTGACGCCGATCGTCGAGCGGCCGATGGATGCGCGGCTCTCGGCGACGATGCGCGAGGTCATCGAGGAGCTGGCCCGGCGGTGCCCGGTCTGCATCGTCAGCGGGCGCGACCGTTCGGTCGTCCAGGAGCTGATGGGGGTGCGTGACCTCACGGTTGCCGGCAGCCACGGGTTCGACATCTGGCACCCCGAGGGGCGCGAGATCCCGGAGCTGGTCGGCGCGCCCGAGCGCGAGCTGATCCAGGCCGTCACCCGCGAGCTCCAAGCAGGCGTGAGCGGTCTCGCCGGCGTGGAGGTGGAGCCGAAGGCGATCTCGGTCGCCGTCCACGATCGGCGGGCCGGGGGCGCCGAGCGCCGGGCCGCGGAAGCGCTCGTCGCCGGCGTGCTCGCGGCCCATCCCGGTCGCTTGAAAGTCACCCCCGGTCGCCACGTGCGCGAGGTACAGCCAAACCTGGACTGGGACAAGGGCAGGGCGGTGCTGCACCTGCTGCGGGCGCTCGGGCTCGACGGCCCGGACGTCCTCCCGATCTACGTGGGCGACGACGTGACCGACGAGGACGCGTTCCGCGCGGTGCAGGGCCGAGGCATCGGCATCCTCGTCACGAGCGAGGAGCGCGGGCACGAGCCGACGTCCGCCACCTTCTCCCTGCGAGACACGA
>JBAPVZ010000592.1:0-1933 GCA_049283435.1 Candidatus Dormiibacterota bacterium | reverse complement strand
TCCGTCTCGTGGGCGGCCGTCCGATGAGCCCGGCGCCGGCCCGGCCGCCCGCCCGCGAGGCGTTGGCGGCGGCGCGCGGCCGCACGATCCCGGACGTGCTGGGCGTCGACCTCTGCGTCCTCTTCTGCGGCATCAATCCAAGCCTGCTGTCCGGCCTCACCGGCCACCATTACGCGCGGCCGGGCAATCGATTCTGGCCGGCGCTGCACCTGGCGGGGTTCACCGACCGCCGGCTGCGGCCCGAAGAGGACGCGACGTTGCCGCGCTACGGGCTCGGCTGTACGAATCTGGTCGCGCGAGCGACAGCGCGAGCAGACGAGCTGCGCAGGGCGGAGTTCGAGGCTGGGGGCGAGCGCCTGCGCCGTCTGGTCGGGGAGTGGCGTCCCCGCTGTGTCGCGATCGTCGGCATCGGGGCGGCTCGGCTCGCGTTCGATCTACCGCAGGCGACAATCGGGCCCCAGGCGTTGGTGCTCGGCGGTGCGCCGGTGTGGGTCCTGCCGAGCACGAGCGGGCTCAACGCGCACCACCAGCTGCCCGAGCTGGTCGGGGCGTTCGGGGCCCTGCACCAGGCGTTCGGGCAAGCAATCGGGAAAAGCTCCCCTGTGCCGGATCTGGAGCGAGCGCGGGATCGCCATCAAGAGAGGTGATCGCGGCGCTTGTCGGGGGGGAGCTCCGGCGCTCTTCGGTTGCGGTCCCGATCACGAGGATCTCGCGAGCGGCCTCGCTACGTCGGTGGCTAGGAGGAGAGCCCGAAGCCAAGCTCAATGGTGAACTTCAGCGCGATCATCGCCCGTCGCTCGATGCGCTTGAAGTCATGCTGATCTACTCGATGAGCGTCTCGGTGGACGGCTGTCGGTGGCGGCACGCCCTTCCTGCTGCCCCGAAGGGGCGACGCCGAGCGCTACCCGTGCCGGGGTGGTGCGAATCGGGGCGCCCGCCGCTCCAGGTAGCTCGCGACACCCTCCTTCGCATCCGGCCCGTCGAGCGAGGCCTCCATCAGCTCCTGCGATTCCTCGAGCGCGTCCGACAGCGGCGCGTCGAGATGGTCAAGCACCTGCCGCTTGATGACCGCCAGGGAGGAGGGTGAGCAGTTCGCGGCGAGGTCGGCCGCATACGCCTGCGCCCGCTCCAACACCTGGTCCGGCGGCACGACGGCGTTGACCAGGCCCAGCGTCAGCGCGTCCTCGGCGATGACGACTCGGGAAGAAAGCAGCAGGTCGAGCGCGCGGGCGGGCCCGACCAGGCGCGGCAGCATCCAGGAGATGCCGTACTCGGCGATCAGCCCGCGGCGCGAGAAGGCGGCGGTCAGCTTGGCGCCGGCGGCGGCGAACCGCACGTCGCACATCATCGCGAGCACGAATCCGAGGCCGGCGGCACCACCGTTCACTGCCCCGATGACGGGCTTGGCGATCGAGAGCAGGCGCGCCGGTTGGGCGCGCGGGTCGTCGCCGACGACGTTCGCACCACCGCCCCTCTGGTTGAGTACGTCGAGGTCGGCTCCGGCGCAGAAGCCGCGACCGGCGCCGGTCAAGACGATGGCGCGGGTCTCGTGATCGCGCTCGGCGGTGTCGAGCGCATCAGCGAACGCGGCGCTCATCTGGCGGTTCCAGGCGTTGAGCCGGTCGGGACGGTGCAGCGTGATCGTCGCCACCCCCTCGTGCGTCCCATAGCGGACCACCCCTTCCGTCGGCAGCGAATCCATGCCCTGCACCCTACTCACCAGCGATAGCTCCGCGCTGCGTCAGGCTGATGCGTTCGAAGTCAGCTGCCGGCGTCGCAGCTCGTAGCCGAGGATCGCGACCGCGGTCGCCACGTTCAACGACTCGACCCCGGGCGTCATCGGGATCGAGACCCAGCTGTCGACGAGAGCCCGCACCTGGGAAGTCAGGCCTGCCGTTTCACCACCGGCGACGAACACCGCTCGGTCGGGCAG
>JBAPVZ010000591.1:0-1712 GCA_049283435.1 Candidatus Dormiibacterota bacterium | reverse complement strand
GCCTCGGCGTCGCGCGAGAGGCCTGATCCGCCCTTCCGCCACGTCCGCTGTCGGGTCGGACGACACTGGTCCTCTGCCATGGCTGAGACACGAATTGAACGCGACTCGATGGGCGAGATGGAGGTGCCGGCCGACGCGCTCTGGGGCGCGTCGACCCAGCGCGCGGTTCTCAACTTCCCTATCTCCGGTCAACGACTTCCGCGGCGCCTGATCCGGGCGATCGCTCTCGTCAAGCAGGCGGCGGCCGAGGTCAACGGGGAACTCGGTCTGCTCGACATGGACAGGGCGAGCGCGATCTCGGCCGCCGCCCAGGCGGTCGCCGCCGGCGAGCACGACGACCAGTTCCCTATCGATCTCTACCAGACGGGCTCCGGCACCTCGTCGAACACGAACTTCAACGAGGTCATCGCGCACCTCGCGACCGAACGGCTGCGCGACGGCACGTGGGTCCACCCGAACGACGACGTCAACAAGTGCCAGTCGTCGAACGACACGTTTCCGACCGCGCTGCAGCTCGCGGCGGCGCTCGCGATCGAGGATGACCTCCTCTCCGGGCTCGAGCGCTTGCGCAGGGCGCTCCAGATGAAGTCGGAGGAGTTCTGGCCGATCGTGAAGACCGGCCGCACACACCTCCAGGATGCGACCCCGATCCGTCTCGGCCAGGAGTTTCACGGCTATGCCGGGCAGGTCGAGGAGTCGATCCGGCGCGCCCGGGTCGCCCAGATGGAGCTGCTCTCGGTGCCGCTCGGCGGCACCGCGGTCGGCACCGGCGTCAATTGCCATCCCGAGTTCCCGCGCCGCGTCTGCGGACGGCTCCACGCGATCACCCATCTCGCGGTGAAGGAGACGTCGAACCACTTCCACGCGCAATCGACGCTCGACGTGGCCATCGCCGCCCACGGTGCGCTCAAAGCGATCGCGCTGAGCCTCTGGAAGATCGCGTCCGACGTCCGCCTCATGGGGATGGGTCCGCGTGCCGGCCTCGCGGAGTTGGCCCTGCCGGAGACGCAGCCGGGCAGCAGCATCATGCCCGGGAAGGTGAATCCGGTGATCGTCGAGTCGCTGACGATGGTCGTCGCGCGCGTTGTCGGCAACGACGCCACGATCGTCTTCGGCCAGACCGGCAGCCTCTTCGAGCTCAACGTGATGCTGCCGATCGCGGCCGCGGCGATGCTGGAGTCGGCCTCGCTGCTCGGCCATGCGGCCGAGAACTTCTCCGAACGTTGCATCGAAGGCCTCCAGGCGACGGAGCGGGGGCCCGAGCTCGTCGAGAGGGGCCTGATGCTGGCGACCGCGTTCGCCCCCGAGGTCGGCTACGACGAGGCGGCGAAGATGGCGAAGGAGGCGTTCAAGACGGGCGAGACGATCCGCGAGCTGGCCCGCAAGCGCGGCTTCTCGGAGTCGGATCTGGACCGCATCATCGACCCGGCGAAGATGACCGAGCCCGGGCTGGAGGGCGGCGCCGCCGGCGGCTGAGCCGTAGTCGGTGGGGTGCGCGTCCTGTGACACCCATGTCTCATCCGCGTGATTCAGACCGAGCGCTCCAGCAGCACGATCGGCTCGCGCCAGTAGCGCGGGGTGAGGCGGCCCTGCTCGCGGAAACCGAAGCCGTCGAACAACGAGCGCGCCGCGTCCAGGCGAAGGCTCGATTGCGTCCACACGCGGGGGACGCCGGCGTGGCGGGCGCGGGAGAGCGCGTGGTCCAGCAGGGC
>JBAPVZ010000590.1:0-2671 GCA_049283435.1 Candidatus Dormiibacterota bacterium | reverse complement strand
CGCCGGCAGCGCCGGCTGCTGCCGCGACGCCTCGAGCACCGGCGTCGTTCGCACCTCCCACATGGCCTCTACCTCCTGGCCGTCACGAAATCGGGGTCCCTGGCTCGATTGTCGGCGCTCGGGACGCCCCGATGTCAGCGGGCGTCCGGCTCGGCGAGCGTCTCGAGAGCATGCATCGCGTCTGCCGTCGATGCGTAGAGCGAGCGGTAGATCGCGAACGCGCGGTCGTAAAGCTGCGTCCGAACCGGCTCCGGGGCCGTGACCTCCGGCCGCACGCCGACAACGCGGCACGCCTCCTCGACGTCGCGGTAGACGCCCGCCGCGACCCCCGCCAGCAGCGCGGCGCCGTAGGCCGGCCCTTCCTCGACGACCGGGCGATGGATCGGCAGCCCGTAGACGTCGGCCTGCAGACCTCGCCATACCTCGCTGCGCGCGCCGCCGCCGATCGCCCGCACCTGCTCGATCGGCAACCGCAGCTCGCGCATCAGCTTCAGGCAGTCGCGCAGGCTGAGCGCGACGCCCTCCATCACCGCCCGCGTCAGGTGCGACAGGCCGTGGGCGGCGCTGAGCCCGAAGAAGGCGCCCCGCGCCCGGGGATCGAGATGCGGCGTCCGCTCGCCACTCAGGTAGGGCAGGAACAGGAGTCCTTCGGCACCGGCCGGAGCGTCCGCGACGAGTTCCACGAGCCCGTCGAAATCGACGTCGGGTGCGACCTCGCGCAGGCGATCGCGCCACCAGGCGAGCGACGCGCCGGCCGCGAGCGTCACGCCCATCAATGCGTACGCGCCGGGAACGGCGTGGCACAGCGCGTGCAGCCGGCCGGAGGGATCGCGGAGCAGCCGGTCGGTGTGGGCGAAGAGGACCCCACTCGTCCCGATCGACGAGCTGACGACGCCCCGCCGGACCACCCCCGTCCCGATCGCTGCCGCGCCGTTGTCGCCGGCCCCGGCCGCGACCGGCGTGCCCGGCGCGATGCCGATCTCTTCTGCGATCTCCGCGCGCACGCGACCCGCCTGCTCCGGCGACTCGCGGACGCCGGGCAGCAGCGCCCGCGGGATGTCGAGCGCCGCCAGCAGCTCGTCCGACCAGTCACGCGCCGCGAGATCGAGGAGCAGCGTCCCCGACGCGTCGGACGCGTCCGTCAAGCGCTCGCCGGTGAGCTGCAGGCGCACGTAGTCCTTCGGCAGCAGGACGTGGCGCAGGCGCTCGGCGAGGTGCGGCTCGTGGCGGCGCAGCCAGAGCACCTTCGGCGCCTGGAAGCCGGTGACCGCCGGGTTGCCCGTGATCTCGACGAGGCGGGCGGTGCCGACCCGCTCGGTGATCGCCGCCGCCTCCGCGGCCGTTCGCTGATCGTTCCAGAGCAGAGCGGGGCGCAACGACCGATCGGCGGCGTCCAGGAACACCGCGCCATGCATCTGACCGGTCAGCCCGACCCCGAGCACCTGGCGACCGGCCGCGACCTCGGCGAGCACCCGCCGGGCGCCGACCCACCAGTCGTCCGGGCGCTGCTCGTGCCAGCCGGGGCGCGGCGTCAGCAGCGGGTAGGCCGCCCCGGCCTCGGCGACGACCCGTCCCGTGGCGTCGACGGCGAGCGCGCGCGTGCCCGACGTGCCGACATCGAGTCCGACGAGCACCCGGTCGGTCATCGCCGTTCAGACGGCGTCCGCGAGCGACTTCGTCAGGTAGACGACGGCGATGAAGCTCCGGTAGAGGCGCAGCGGGTCCGCCGTCCCCGCCCGCGCCCGCCGCGCCCCGGTGCGCTCCCATCCCTCGATCCAGGCCGCCATCGCCGCCATGTCCTCGGTGCGGAACTCCACCTCCAGCGTCGCCGGCAGGTCGATCGCCGGCGGCCGCAGCGAGCCTGCGTTCCGGACCGCCCGCTCGGCCGCCTCGCGCAGCATCGCCCGCGCCCGCCTCGGATGCACGCTGCGCGCCGCCATCCGGCTCACCGACTCCTTGACGACGACGAGCTCGGCACCCGGGAAGAGCGACTCCGCCTCCTCGGCCGTCCGCCGATCGCCGCTGACGAGCGCGACGGGCACACCGTGAGCGAGCGCGGCGAGCGCGTTCACCCCGCTCTCGCCGACCACCTGGCCGTTCAGCCGCACCTCGCTGAAGACCCGCGGGCTGTAGGTGTGCGACAGCGTCGAGCTGATCGCGGCCGACCCGTGATAGGCGACCAGAAACGCGAGATCGAAGCTGCCGTCGAGGCCCTGCATCATGTAGTCCGGCTTGTAGCTGCCGGAGAGATAGTCGGCCTCACCGGCCAGCTCGTCGGGTGGGAAGTTCCACATTGACGAGTGGGCGTCGTTGACGAGGAGCTCCTCGGCCCCGCCCGCTCGCGCCCCCTCGATCGCCGCGTTGACCTCCGCGAGCAGCAGCCGCCGCCCCTCCTCGTAGGCGCGAGCACCGGGCATCACCTGCTCCCAGTCCACGACGCCGGCGCTGCCTTCGATGTCGGTCGAGAGGAAGAGCTTCACGGCGGGCAACTCCTGGCTTTGGTCGGCGGCGCGTCCCGCCCGGTCGTCGGATCAGTGAGCAGTATCGCGCGGCGGCACCCTGCAAGCAGCCGCCCCTTCAGGACGCGGGGCGAACGGCGACGACCCGCTCGACGATCCCCAGCTTCGAGCGCTCCAGCCGCTCGATCGAGAATGCCTCCGCTCGCAGATGG
>JBAPVZ010000589.1:0-11357 GCA_049283435.1 Candidatus Dormiibacterota bacterium | reverse complement strand
GCTGGTGCTGTGGCGATCTGCCTGGTCGTGCCGCTGACGGCCGGTCTCAATCTCGGGTCCATCGGATCGCTGCTCATGCCGGACCAGGTGATCGTGCTCCTCGTCTTCGGCGGCGTCATGTTGCACGAGCTGATGCGGGGTGGCCAGGGACGGTACTCGCTGCTCGACGTGGCCGTCCTTGCCTACTGCCTCGGCGATCTGCTGCTCCCCTTCCTCGTGCTGTGGCTGAGCGGTGGATCGCTCAGCTCCGAGGCGCTGCACGCGATCGCGGCCCCCGGCGAATATCTGGTCGTCTACCTGGTCTTCGCGCGGGAGCAGCCGGGCGCGGAGAGGATCCGGCTGTTCCTCAACCTGGCCATGGTCGCCATCGTGATCGTGAGCTTGATCGGGCTTCTCGAGCTGGTCAACGCGCCGTTCGTGCGGCAGGCCATGGCTGCGGCCTACCAATCCGACGCGCAGCCGACCGGCGGCTCGCTGTATCGCCCGGCCTCGACCGTGATCCACTTCAGTGGTCTGGGGGCGGTCGGATTGTTCGGTTACACACTGTCCCTCTCACTCAGCGCCAGCCGCTCCCCCGGATACCGCCAGTGGTGGCTGGTGGCAGTCATGGCGTCCAGCCTCCTGGGGATGCTGGCGAGTCTCACCTACGCCCCCCTGGTCGCGTTGCCCTTCATCACGATCCTCGTCTGCCTCCGTTTCCGTCATCTCCCACGGGCGCTGCTTGGCGTCGGGGCGGGTGCGGTGGCCGGGCTCGCCGGCCTCTGGCCCTTCGTGGCCCAGCGGGTCGCCGAGCAGCTGGGTGGAGGGGGAAGCCTCCTCCAGCCGGAGACCCTCGACACGCGACTCAGGTACTGGCAGGAGTTCTTCGTGCCCGCCTGGTTCCAACACGGGTTCTGGCTGGGTACGGGAACCGTGCTGCCGGGAGAGATCCCGCCCTTCCTCGCCCAGTACGTCGACAACTCCTACCTGGACCAGGCGTTTCGCGGCGGGCTGCTCGGGATCGGCTTGCTCCTGCTGCTGTACGCGGCGATCGCGATTGGCGGCTGGCGCCTCCTGGCCCGGCCGGAACCCGCCCATCGCGCTCTGGGCATGACCGCGTTCGCGCTGGCCCTCGCACTGCCCGGCCTTGGTCTGACCTCCGAATACCTCGGCTTCGCAGGGTTCTCCCAGCTCTTCTGGATGGTGGTCGGGCTCGTTGCCGCAGTGAGCCGTCCGCTGCTCGCCCGACGCGCGCTGGTGCTCCCGGCACCGCGGCGCTGGTGGCCGGCCATCGCGCTGCCGACCCGTGCCCCACACCCGACGGCGATTGCGTTCGTGTCCCCCTCCACTGTGCCTTCCGCGCCGGCGACGGCTGGCGCATTCGCCGGCGTCGTCGACTCGCGCTCGTTGCAGAGCCGCTGGCCGGTACCCGCCCCGCCCCTCACCATCGGGTGGGCCGAGCGGTGGGGGCGCGTGCGTCCGCTCTGGCCCAAGTCCCTGACCTCTCGCTTCCGCTCCTCGATCGCCGGCGCGTCGGCGGTCGTGTTGTTCGGGTTCGGGATCGCCCGCCTGCTCGGCTTCGCGTTTTCGATCGCCGCCGCCCGGGTGCTCCTGCCGGGTCAGTTCGGGCAGCTCGCCTCAGTCCTTGCCACGGCGACGATCGCGAGCTTTCTGGTCACCAGCGCGCCGGTCGGGCTCTCACGCTTTTTGGCGCGGCACCGAGACGACGCCGCGCTACGGCTCGAGTACTCCTCGACCTGGCTCTGCGTGCTCGGCGTCGTGCTCCTGCTCAGCGCCGGCGCGAGCGCGCTCACTGGGCGATTCCTGGGGCTCGGCCCCTGGCTGGTCGCCGCCCTGGTCGCGAACGTGGCCGGTCCGGCCGTGCTCGAGGCCTACCTGGAGGTGCAGCGTGGGCTGGGCCGGTACGCACGCGGCGTCGCGCTCTACGTCGCGGCCAACCTGCTGCAGCTGGTCGCACTCCTCGTACTCTGGCGTGCCGCGCTCGCATCCCCGGCCCTCCTGCTGCTCGCCTACGGGCTCTCCAGCATCGCCCTCCTGCCACTCTTCGTCATCGTGCTGCCGGTCGGCATCGGCTTCTCGCCGCGGGCGATCCGGCGCCAGCGGCTGCGTGAGGTGCTGCACTTCATGCGCCCGGTACTGCTGCAGTCGGTCTTCTACAACGTCTGGATCAGCGCCGATCTGGTCCTCGTCGAGCACCTGCTGGGCACGCAGCCTGCGGGGTACTACGGCGCCGCGAAGACACTCTCCAACGTGCTGATCCTGGCCCCGATGGCGCTCGGGTTCGTCATCCTGCCGCGCCTTGCCGCGGGCACCGTCGAGACGATTCGCCGGCAGCTCAGGCAGGCGCTCGGCCTCGCCGCCGCCGCCGCCGTGCCCTCCGTGCTCGGGGTGGCGGTGGCCGGACGCTGGGTGATTGCGCTCCTCTTCGGGCCGCTGTACGAACCCGCCGCGGGCCCGCTGCTCGCGCTCGCCGCCGGGCTCGGCCTCTATTGCTTCTATGCCGTGCTCAGCAATGCCTGGATCGCGCTCGGCCGGCCCGAGCTGACGGCCGCAGCGTCCGCGCTCGCCATGCTGGGCACGGTAGGCGGTGGATTGCTCCTGATCCCCCGTCTCGGCATGTTGGGAGCGGCTCTCGCGTTCGCGGCCGGCTCCCTGCTCCAGCTGGCCGTCGTCACCGCCTTTTCCTTCAGGGAGGGGATCCTCACCGGCCGCACGCCCGCGCTCGGGGAATCCCTGCCGAGCTCGGCAGACGGATGATCCTGCGTCTTCGGGGGCGGCGACTGCGGCGGATCCGCGCACTCGCGCGGCGTGCTCGCTGGCAGCTCGACGACATCGTGCGCAGCCGTCTCTTCGGAGCCGATCCCGGATTTGCGCTGCACCCTCCTTCGGGTCGTCAGGTAGCGGTCGAGCGTCGCTCCGCGACGATCCCACCGCTTCGGATGACGACGATCGACCGAGGTCGTCGTCGCACCAGCGTGAGGGGAGCCGCGTGCGTAGGCCTGCTCGACGGGCGAGCCGGCGAGCGCAAACGGGGGCGGTCCGGGACGGCGGCGGCCGGGGCGGCGGCCGCGTTGCTCGGTCTTCGCCCGGTGACGTCGCCGCCGCGCGATTGGCGGCGCACCATCGAGGAGGCGAACGCCGAGGCCTGGCCGCTCCTGGTCCTCAGCCTGGGCGAGATGGTTCAGGACGCCGCCCTCGAGCCACTGGCTCGTTTCGTCTCCCAGGGCGGCGCGCTCCTGCTCGTGCCCGAGCCGGGCACGGTGCCCGACCTCGAGCCGATCTCGCGCGCATTCGGCTGTCCCCTCCCGCAACCGGTAATCCTCAGGGAGCCCCGGCACCGGCTGCGCTTTGCGAGCGCGCTGCCCGAGGTGACCGCCGGGTTCACCGGGATCGCCGTCGAGGCGTCGGGCCTCACGCGCTGCCTGCGGCCGGTGGCGGGCGCGATGCCGCTCGCCTCCGTCGACGGTCCCGGCTCGGGGCCGGTGCTGACGCTGTCGAGGCTGGGCGAGGGCTCGATCGCGGTCAGTGCGGTGCCCGCGGAGCTGCCCGGGCCCCTGGGCGCGAGTCTGGATCCGGAGCACTGGACGGCCCTCGTACCACCACTCCTGCTCATGCGATGGCTTTACGGCGAGTTGACGTGGCGTCCGCCTGCCGTGCTCGCGAATTTCACCATCGATGACCCGGCCCTCACGAGCGGCCGGCTGGGCCTCGACTACCGGCATCTGGTGCGCCGAGCCGAGGTCGGTCGTTTCCACGTCACCGTCGCGACCATCCCGCGCGAGCTCGACCTTTCCGAGCCCGGCGTGCTGAGCCTGCTTCGCACCCGTTCGGACGCACTCTCCGCCTGCTATCACGGGTGGGCGCATCGCGGCTACGAGTTCTTCCTGCCCGACGCCGGTCGCGCTCGATTCCCGGCGCGGCCGATCGATGTGCAGCAGCAGGCGGTCGCGCGCGCCGCCGGCGCCGGACGGGAGCTCTGGCGGCGCTCAGGCACCGCGCTCGACCGGATCATGGTCTTCCCGCACGGCATCGGACCGGCGGCGACGCTGCCCGCGCTGCCGCGCCACGGCTTCCTCGGCAGCTGCAACTACGACGATCGAGATCCACTCGGCGCCTCGGCCCCCGACGACCCGGACCTCGGGCTGCGGCCGGCCGACACCGCCTGGTCTGGCGTGCCGCTGCTCTGGCGCCGCGGCCTGCCCGATCCGCGCTTTCTGGTCGATCTCGTGCTCGGCCGCCCGCTCCTCTCCTTCGGCCATCGCCGGAAGCTGGGGCCGGACCTGCTCCCGTTCGCCGAGCAAGCGGCACGCATCAACGCGCAGTCGCCTGACGTTCGCTGGTGCGGGCTGGAGACGGTCGCGCTGCACGCCTACCAGACCCGGCTCGACCCGCAGTGCGGCTGGCAGGCGCTCATGACGGCGGATGAGATCTGCCTGCACAATCCCGGGCGCACGGCGCGCCGGTACACGGTCCGGCGGCCCCATCTGCCCGGCGACTGCCGGCTGGACACGTCCGTGCCGATCCCGGCCCCCCACCTCGCGCAGGGGTCGGCGAGAGCCGGGAGCTCGCGGCACGCAGCGGCGGATGACGCTGAGCTCGTCGTCGAGGTGCCGCCCGGAGGAGCGGTTCGGGTCTCGGTGGAGGGCGCCGCCCGCGCCTGTCTCCCCCGCCCTGGCTCCGTCTGCTGGCTCGACGGAGAGCGCCGGCCAGACGCCACGCAATTCGCCGGCGGCGAGCCGCCACCGGCTCCAGCACACGTCGGGAGGATGGGAAGTGGACGTAGTTGAGGTGCAGAAGCGGCAGACGGGCTCGCGGGGCCAGGTTGCGATCGCGGCACCCTGGTTCGGTGAGGAGGAGGAGTCGGCGGTCCTCGAGGTCATGCGTTCGGGCGTCCTGGTCCAGGGAGCCCGGGTTCGCGAGTTCGAGACTCGCTTCGCCGAGGCGGTCGGTTCCCGGCATGCCGTCGCCACCTCGAGCGGGTCGACGGCGCTCCACCTCGCCCTCCTCGCCCACGGCGTCGGCCCCGAAGACGAGGTGGTGACCAGCGCGCAGAGCTTCATCGCCAGCGCCAACGCGATCGCCCACGTGGGTGCGCGCCCAGTCTTTGCCGACGTCGACGAGACACTGAACATCGGCGTGGAGACCGCCGCCCGAGCGTTCACTCGCCGCACCAAGGCGATCCTCGCCGTCCATCTCCATGGCAACCCGGCCGATCTCGACGCGCTGCGCGAGCTCGCCGAGAAGCGTGGTGCGGTCCTCGTCCAGGACGCCTGCCAGGCGATCGGCGCCTCGCTCCAAGAACGGCGGTTGGGCGCGTTTGGCACTGCGGTCTACTCCCTCTACGCGACGAAGAACCTGACCACCGGCGAGGGCGGGATGATCGCCACCAATGACGACGACGTGGCCCGCCGCTGCCGGCGACTGCGCCACCAGGCGTACGCCGACGAGCCTTACGTTCACGACGAGATCGGCCACAACTACCGGCTGACGGAGATCCAGGCGGCGATCGGCATCGTCCAGCTGCGTCGACTGTCGGGGATCACGGCGGCGCGACGCCGGCTCGCTGCCCGGTACGACGCCCGCCTGGACCCCGAGCGCTTTCGCCGCCCGAGGACGGTCCCCGGCGCGTGCCCTGTGTATCACCAGTACACGATCCGTTTCCCCGGCGGTTCCCCGGACCGGGATCGGGCTCGGGTGGCGCTGGCCGACGCGGGGGTGGCGAGCGGAATCTACTATCCGCTGCCACTGCACCTCCAGCCGCCGTACCGGAACAGCGATTCGGTCTGCCCCGAGGCCGAGCGGGCCGCGGCCGACATGCTGTCCATCCCCGTGCATCCAGGCGTCTCGGACGACGACGTCGAACGCGTCGTCGAGGTCCTGCTCGGGCGATGAGCGGGCGTCAGACCAGCCAACTCCCCCTCGCCGGTGCGAATGGACGGGCGAGCAGCCCGGCCGTCGCGCAGGCGCCGATCGCCATCCTCGGAGAGGACACCGGCGGGACGCCGGACGAGGCGTACGTCAAGTTCACGCAGGAGCTGGCGTCGGCGCTGCGATCGAGGCACACCGAGATCATCGAGCTCTCGATCGGCGAGACCGGCGGCCCACGAAGCGACCCCCTCTGCGACCTCGCCCGCCTCCGCGGCGCCGCCCGCCGAGCACGGGCCGCCGGTGCCGGCACGATCATCTACGCGTCGCGCTCGTCGTGCACGCTGCCGGCCCTGCTGCGAGCCCGACTGCTCAAGCTGGCGGGGCCCGGGCTGCTCGTGGTCATGGTCGCGCTGCAGCCGCGTGATCTGCCCGAGCCGCGACGCCGAATCGCTCGGCGGCTCTGGCCCGACCTGGTGCTGGTCGGGACCGTCGCCGATCGGGAACGTCTGCGCCGCTGGGGCGCCGCTGCCGAGGTCATCTCGGGTGGCGTCGACCTCGGTCGGTTCCGACCGTCCCTGGACGCTCGCGAACGGGCAGCGCTTCGGGTGCGGTGGAGCCTGCCACCTGATCGCGACCTCGTGCTTCACGTCGGTCACGCAACCCGGGGCCGGAACCTGGGCGCGCTGCTGCCGTTGACCGCACTCCCGGGCGTCACGTTGCTGCTCGTGCTGAGCAGCCGGCAGGAGGCAACCGCCGGCCCGGCGCTGGAGGAGCTCCGGCGCCGGGGCACGATCGTGCGCGAGGGATACCTGCCGCAGGTGGAGGAGCTGTACCGCGCCAGCGACTGCTACGTGCTCCCCACCACCTCCACCGACCACGTCGTGGCGCTCCCTCTGTCGGTGATCGAGGCACTGGCCAGCGGGCTCCCGGTGGTCGCGACCCGGGTGGGCGCCCTGCCCGAGCGCTTCCCCGACGAGCCCGGCGTGCGGTTGGTCGAAAGCGACCGCGAACTCGGCTCCGGCGTGCTCCGGCAGCTGGCCGCGAGACCTGCGACCCGGCATCTGGCGGAGCCCTTCACCTGGCAAGCCCAGGCGGCAACGATCCTCGAGCTGGTCCGCCGGCTCCGCCCGCCGGTCCCTCAGGAGACGATCGCGCCGTGATCAGGACGCCACGCGAATCGGTGACGCCGACGACGACCACCACCGGCGGTCTCGCCGACCTGCTCAACCCGATCCCGCGGCTGCTCGACCTGCTGACCGCCGCGGTCGAAGGCGGGCGCTGGCTCGACGCCTTCCTCCTCGCGGCGGGGGTCGGGCAGATTCTCGACGACGCCCGGCACCCCGACCCGGGCCACCTGCGGCAGGCCGGGGCGGCGCTCCGCCGGAGGGGCGGTCGGGCCTTCGCTCGGACTGCGGCCGGTCTCGAGCTGGTGGCCTCGGCGGTCGCGGCGCTGGGCGCAGTGAGGCCCCAGACTCACGCTCTCGATCGTGATCGTCGCGAGGTTGCGGACCTGGTGTCGGCGCTGGCCGGCATCGTGATGAGCGCCGACGCACCCGGCCGGCACCCTGCGACCAGGGCTCGGTTGGCGCGACTGGCCGGCTTGCCCCGCCGGCTGTCCGAGCCGGTCCTCCAGGATCCACTCCGCCTGCCGGCGTGCTTTCGAACGTTCGACCAGAACCCCGAGGACCTCGGCAAGCTCGCCCGGCGGGTCGCAGCGCGGTGGCCCGGACGGCCCCTGCTGATCCTCGGTGTTCGGACCTCCGGGAGCTACCTCGGCCCATTGCTCGGCGCTGCGCTGACGGCGCTCGGGGAGACGCCGGTGGCGACGATGACGATACGGCCAGGCCAGCGCTGGCTGCGGTCGGAGCGGGATGGGCTCCGCCGCGCGGCGGCGGCCGGGGCGGTCGTGCTCGTCGTCGACGACCCGCCGCGCTCGTGGGGTTCGGTGGTGCAGGCGGTGCTGGCCGTGACGGCCTTCGGCTTCCCCGCCGCGAGGGTGGCGATCGTGCTGCAGACGGTTCCCTCAACCGCGCCCGTCCCGCCCGCTCTGGCAGACCATCCCCGTCTGCTGCTGCCCTGGCACGACTGGGCGATCCACCGGCAACTGACGCCGCGCGCCGTCGGCGACACCCTCCGGCAGCTGCTGCAGGACCGGTCGAGCGTGCGCGACGTCGCGCGTATTCCTCTCGACGGCGACATGGCTGGGCGGCGAGGCCACGTCCGCGCGCTCTACCAGGTGGACCTCGAGGAGGGAGGAGTGGCGCAGCGCCGGCTCGTCTACGTCAAGGGCGTCGGACTCGGGTACCTGGGTCAGCACTCGGCGGCCGTCGCCGGCACCCTGGGCCGATTTCTGGTCCCCGTCCATGGCGTTCGGGACGGCCTGCTCTATCGGGACTGGCACCCGGGCTCGCGCCGGCTGACCCCCCTCGAGGCCGGCCCGGCGGTCGCCGGCCGCATCGTGGATTACGTCCGAGCCAGGACTCGCGCCCTGCCGGTCGCCCGCGACCCGGTCAGCAGGCTGGCAACGCGCGGGTCGGTGCCCGGCGAGGTCGCGCTGTTGTTGAGCCCGCTCCTGGGGCGGGGAGAGCTGTTGCTGCGCCCGATCGCGACGACGATCAGCGGCCGCCTGTTGCGGAGCGGCCGGCCCGCCGTCGTCGACGGGCATACAGCGCTCGACGCGTGGTTCGGCGATGCCACCAGACCCGCGACCGTGCGCAAGATCGGATTCGACGAGCGCGCGTTCAGCAGCCTCGACCTCACCTGCTACGACCCGGTCTTCGACCTCGCCGGCGCGGCCGCCAGCAGCGAGGTGGCCGCCTTTCAAGACCGGCTTCGTGACGACTATGAGCAGCGCACCGGGGAGCGCGTCGACCCCGAGCGCTGGCTCCTGTATCAGCTGGTGCACCTGCACGAGCTGCAGCGACACGTCACCGAACCGATGCCCGAGGTGGAGCGGAGGATGGCGCGCCGGGTGCAGCGCTACTTCGAGGAGACGCTGATCGGGGAGGTGGACGCGACGGACCGAGGCCCGCTCTGCGCGTTCGACCTGGACGGTGTCCTGGAGAGTTCGGAGCTGGGGTTCAGCGCCGCCAGTCCCGCCGCGGTGCTGGCGATGCGCAGCCTCCTCTGCCACGGCTACCGGCCGGTGCTGGCCAGCGGACGATCGCTGGACGAGGTGCGAGAGCGGTGTTCGACGTACCACCTGCCCGGGGGCGTGGCGGAATATGGTGCGGCGCTCTGGGTGCAAGCGACCGGGCGGCGGCGGGTCTTGCTGGACGTCGACGAACTCGCTCGCCTCGATCGCCTCCGCGCGCGACTGGCCAGGATCCCCCGGGTTCGGGTCGATCCCGCCTATCGCTGCTCGGTGCGCGTCCACATTGTCGATGCCGACGGCGGCCGGCGTGCCGTCCCCGAGTCGCTGGTGCGCGAGGCGCTGGTGAGCGCAGATGCGCGCGGGATACGCGCCGTGCAAGGTCGACGGCAGACCGACCTCGTCCCGGCGCGAGTGACGAAGGCGACCGGCCTGAAGGCACTCGCCGACGAGCTGGGGACGCCCTCCGCTCCGCTGGCCATGGCGATCGGGGACACCGTCAGCGACCTGGAGATGCTGCGAGAGGCCCGTCTCGCGCTGGCGCCGGCGAACGCCGATGCGGGACTGCGCAAGTCCGGCGTCACCGTCCTGCGCCACCCCTGTCAACGGGCGGTCCGCGACGCGGCGACGCGCCTGCTCGGGCATCGGCCGGGCGCCTGTCCTGTCTGCAGGACCATGGCGACCGATCCAGACACGGCGCTCCTCCTCCGCTTGCTCTCGCTGGTCGAGCCGGGGCGAAGCGGACGCCTGCTCGGCCTGGTCCAGCTGTGGTCGATGACGATGTCGGCGGGGGCTGGCCGCGGCCGGCGGAACGTTGGGTGGACGCAGGAGGGATGACGATGACACCCCAACTCCCGGCGGATACCGGAGAACGGGTGCTGGTACAAGATCCGTTGCACCCTCGCCAGAACCCTCACGAGCTGGCGCACGTGCCACGGTATGCGTTCGCCCGGCACCTGCTGGGCGAGCCGGCCGGTGTCGTCGTGGACGTCGCGTGCGGCATCGGCTACGGTGCCGTGCAGCTCAATCCCGATCGCCGTGCGGCCGGCGTTCTCGGCATCGACATCGACGGGCCGTCCCTCGTCTACGCGAGACATCGTTTCGGCGCGCACGGGGCCTTCGTCCGCGGCAGTGCGACCGGTCTACCGCTGCGCGACGCCTCGATCCCGGCGGTGGTTTCGCTCGAGACCATCGAGCACCTCGCCGATCCCGCCGGCTGCATCGGGGAGTATGCCCGTGTCCTCAGCGATGGGGGCACCCTCGTCGTCTCCACCCCCGACCCCGAGATGTCGCGACTCTTCAACTTCGGCGATGCCAACCCGTTCCATCTCCGCGAGCTGACCAGACGCGAGTTCCGTCAGGCGCTCGACCGGCACTTCGGAGAGGTGGAGCACTACGGGCAGACTCCGATCGACCCTTCGGTTTGGAGGGCCCGAAACGACTCGTTGAGAAATCGGGTCCGCCGGCTGGCCAAGTCCCTGGACCGAGCCGGCGTCGCACGCGCCGCCTATCTGGCCGCGCGACGCGTCCGGTGGTTGGATGCCCGCCTCGACCAGTACGGGGCGATCGATCACTCAATCGTGGCCGATCGCGGGGAGAGCTTCCTGGTCATGATCGCTGTCTGCCGCCGGCCACGACGCGACCGGTGACGGAGCTGCACCCTGGGCGCCTGGCGTGACTCGCGAGCGGCAGCTCCGGGCGTCCCCGCTCACATCTTCGCGCGCGCCGCTTGGGCGTGGTGCCAGAGTGCCGTCGTCACCTTGCGCTCGATCGCGACCTGCAGGATGTGCTCATCCGGCGGCGACTGGTCGCGCAGCTCCCAGAGCAGCTGCCGCACGCTGACCAGGAGGTCCCTCAGTGCGCTGATGAACCGATGCAGCTCGACCGAGTCGTCATGGCACCGCACCAGTTCCATCTCGATCAGCAGGTCGGTGAGGTCCGCGCACACGGTGTCATGGAGCTCCCTGACCAACCAACACCGCCGATCCTCGTCAGACTCTGCATCCGATCGAGGCTGGGGAATTTCGAAGCCGTACCGCTCCGTCATCACCCAGGTCATATTAAGAAACGGTTAGCAATCACGCAACAGGCTTTGGATTAACGATTGATCCGGCGGATCAATGGTCGGAACGGAGCTCGGGCACCAGGATTTGCAACCGGCGAAGCCCGTCATCTCGCTGCCGGCGTAGACGCTCGCCGAGCAGGCGGCTCCGGTCGGCCATCCCGGCTGCGTCAGCGAGTGCGAGGCGCAGGCTGCGGGCCATCTCCGGAGGGTCGTTGGCGGCGTAGATCGCTCCCTCGCCGAAGCGGGCGCGCAGACCGGCCAGATCCGACAGCACGAGCGGTCTGCCCAGACCCGCCGCCTCGAAGGCCGCCCGATTCATGATATGGGTGTCGG
>JBAPVZ010000588.1:0-3706 GCA_049283435.1 Candidatus Dormiibacterota bacterium | reverse complement strand
AACAGGGCTATCGCCGCCGCCACCAGGCCGAGCAGCAGGAGCGCCAGGACCACGACGACGATGACGATGACGACGAACGCGCTCACAGGAGTGAGCATACGAACGACTGGTCGCGGTGGCGCCCCCGAACCAACCGGCGCTCGGACTGGGGCGGCGCCCTACCGAAGGTCCCTCGTTTACACCGGCCCCACGCTGGCGCCCGGTGGAGGCACGGCTGCGCGCGGGCGGGCACGCCGGCTCGCGGCGACGGCCGGCGGAGACAGCGGCAGCTCGACCCGGATCCGCGTGCCCCGACGCGCCGCCGACTCGACGCTCAGCGCGCCTCCGAGCAACGTCGCCCGCTCCTGCATCCCGATCAGGCCGAGTGATCCCGACCGGGTCCAGTCACCGCCGGTGTCGAAGCCGTTTCCGTCGTCCTTCACCTCCAGGACGACGGAATCGGTGCCGAACGTCAGCGCGACCGAGGTGACGCCGGCGTGAGCGTGCTTCTCGACGTTGTTGAGCGCCTCCTGGGCGATCCGGAACAGACCGAGCTCGGCATCGCGATCGAGGCGCGCCGTCGCCCCCTCGACCCGGAGCTGCACGTCGATGCCCTGGCGCCGGCCGAGGTCGCTCGCCAATCGCCGCACGGCGGCGGCCAGTCCGAGGTCGTCGAGGGCCGGCGGGCGCAGACCCTGGGAAAGCCGGCGCAAGTCCTCGGTGATCCGGATCGCGAGCGCACGGACGTCCGCGACCTCTCGCTGGTGCTCGGGCGTCTGGAGCGTATCGGCGACCGTGTCCAGCCGCCGGCAGAGATGGATCAGCGACTGGATCGGCTCGTCGTGGATCTCCTTGGCGATCCGCTTGCGCTCCTCCTCCTGACCGCGGAGAACCCAGGCGGCGTAGGCGTCGGCGCGATTCGCCCGGCGATGCTCCTCGGAGACGTCGAAGAACATGACCTGCATGCCGCCGCCCTCGGCCAGCTTCCAGCTCGCGGAGATCGGCTGCAGGATGCGCGGACCGCCGTCCGGTCCCGGCATCTCCAGGGCCGACCCCCGATCGGCGATGATGCTGCGCGCGCGATCGGTGCCGACGAGCGCCTCCAGCGTCGCCGGCACCTCCGCCTCGTCGGTGTAGCCGAAGAGCCGGAGCGCCGCCGCATTGAGCTGGAGGATCAGGCCGTGCTGGGAGACGAGCACGGTCGGCGCCGGACTCGCTTCGAACAGCTGGCGCAGCGCGACCTGGACCTGCTCCGCGCTGCGGCGGGCGAGCACCTCACGCTCGACTCGATCGCCCACGAAGAGTGCGACGAACGCGACGACGAGCAGTTGCGACGCCTCGGCCCACAGGTACGGCTCCTGAGGCATATGGGGGAGCACGATCGGGATCGTCAGCAGCACCGTCCAGACGGCGGTTGCGAGCGAGCCGGCGAGGCCGAAGTTCAGCGCCGCGTAGACGACCGGAACGACGAAGAGCGACACCGGCACGTAGCTCGGCACGTCCTGCTCGTCGAGGCGCCCCTGGGACACGACGAGCCAGAGCACGAACGCAATCGCGATCGCGAGCGCCTGGACCCCCCAGAACCGCACGTCGCGGATCGGCGGGCGCACCGCACGCGAGATCAGGCGTCCCAGGTCCTTGTCGGGCTCGAAGGTGGGCTGCAGAGAGCGATCGATCACTCGAGCCGGCCCTCCTCGGCGGCGACCGATTCGGCGGTGATGCCGTGACCGAGCGCCCAGAGCAGCGCCTCGGTGCGGGACCCCACGCCCAGCTTGTTGAAAATGTGGCTCAGGTGCCCCTCCACCGTGCGGGGGCTGATCCCGAGCTGCCGCGCGATCTGCTTGTTCGGCATGCCGCGGGCGAGCAGGTGGAGGACCGCCGCCTCGCGCGAGCTGACGACCGGCTCCTCGCTGCGCGTCGAGACCCGGCCGACGTAGCGCGCGATGCGCGTCGCGAGCTGGGGATCGAGCACCGCATCACCTGCCTGCGCCCGCCGCACCCAGCCGGCGAGCTCGTGGCTCGGCATCGTCTTCACCAGGTAACCTGCGGCGCCCGCCGACAGCGCCTCCATCACGTATTCCTCGTCGTCGAACGCGCTCAGCAGCACGACCTTCGTCGGGTGCTCCTCCTCGCGCAGAGCCCGCACGACGTCGATGCCCGACAGGTCGGGCAGGCGCATGTCGAGCAGCACGACGTCGGGGTTCTCGGAACGGATGAGTCGCAGCGCATCCTCGCCGGTCGCTGCTTCGCCGACGACGTCGATGTCGGCCTCTCGCTCGAGGATCTGGCGCGTGCCCTCACGCACGAGCGCATGGTCGTCGGCGATCACCGTCCTGATCACGGCCATCCCACGGCGAGTCTAGGCGCGAGGAACACCGACGGATGCAGGCGAACCCGGCCCATGCCTGATGCGCGACCCGATAGGTGGTTTCACGTACGGCGGCACCGAGGGTTCCCGGTTTCTGGGCGGCACCGGCGACCCGCACCATGATGACATGCACGGGATTACGAATGCCGGTGGCGTGACCGCCGCGGTATGGGAGATGCGATTGCTCGACGAGCAGGGCCGGCTGCGCAGCTGGCAGCAGCGCCGCTACGACCGCGCGATCCACACGCTGGACCAACTCATCGAGGACATCGAGCAGCTGAACCTGGCCGATCGCTCGCGAGTGCCGCTCGCGTGGGCGCCCAGCCTGGCCCGCCTGGCGGCGCAGCTGCCGGTCGAGTGCGCCGACCGACTGCGCGCCGGCATCTCGCCGCAGCGACTCCTCGATCAGGTCTACGACATCCAGCAGGAGGTGTTCTGGCTGAAGCAGGGTATGGACCCGGCCGACCTGGCCAGCGCACGCGAGGAGCTGCCGGCGGTCAGCTGATCGTCGACTCACGTGGGACGCCGCCGTGGGACGGTGCCCGAACCGGCGGCGAACCCGCTATCGTCGTCGTCGTATGCCGACCCACAACACTGGGCAAGCGACGCCTGACGGCAATCGTGCGCGAGCGGCGCACCGGTCGGCCGTCCGTCGCCCGAAGTGGGCAGCGTGAGCGACGCGCGGCTGCCCGCGTACCGCCGGGTCGCGGCCACGCTGCGGGCGCAGATCACGTCCGGCGAGCTGCAGCCTGGCCACCGTCTCCCGTCGGAGACCGAGATGACGACGTCGCTCGGGGTGAGCCGGATCACGATTCGACACGCCTTGTCGGTGCTCGCCACAGAAGGCCTCGTGGAGACGCGGCACGGCGCCGGGACGTTCGTGACCCATCCGCCGGTGCCCTTCCAGCTGTACCACCTCGCCTCCTTCATCGAGGTGATGCGGAGCCGCGGTCTGCAGCCGGGATCCAGGGTGCTCGGCTTCGACATCCAGGGGCCGCCGCCGGAGGTCGCCGACTGGCTGGGCGCGGAGCCCGCCTACCGGCTGGAGCGCCTGCGCTTGATCGACGGTGAGGTCGCCTGTCACGACGTCACCTGGCTGCCGGTCGCAATCGGCTCCCAGCTGCCCCGGGAAGCACTGGACAGGCGATCGCTGTACGACCTCTACGAACGTGAGCTGGGGCTGCCGGTACTCGGCGCGTCCCAGCGCGTGTCGGCCCTGAGCGCATCGAGCAGCCTCGCCCGGCTGCTCGGCGTGCCCCGCGGCACGCCCCTGCTCGCCGTCGAGCGGGTCACCCATGGGGACGGGGAGACGATCCTCGACTGGCAGCGGCGCACGTACCTCGGCGATCGCTTCCGCCT
>JBAPVZ010000587.1:0-2450 GCA_049283435.1 Candidatus Dormiibacterota bacterium | reverse complement strand
GCGCCTGCCGTGCGGAGGGCAGCGGCACCGGCTCGGTCTGGGGCTCCGGCTGAGCATGGCGCACCCGCTCGACGAGGGCGTCGAGGCGGCGGCGCTCCGCGTAGGCGGCCTGCGTCGTGTGCGCGATCCGCAGCAGGACGCCGCCCGGACTGAAGCGGAAGGCGACGATGACGCCGAGCAGCAGCACGACGAGCAGGACGGTGACCGCGCCCGGGCGCCCGATCAAGCTCGCGATGAGATCGCCGATCGCAGTCCCCAGCGCGCCCCCCGCCGGATGCCTGGCGACGCTGAGCAGGCCGAACACGGCCAGCCCGGCGGCGGCCGCGGCAATCACGATCCGCGGCGTCGGGAGCGGCAGCGACGGCAGCACGAGCACGACGCCGAGCGCGATCGCGGCGGCGACCGGCAGCGGCCACCCGGCGCCGAACGCGCCCGAGATCGTCGAGTGCAGCCCGGCGAGCACCGGCCCGCCGCCGAACAGCATCGCGAGAACGGCGAGGACACCGAACCCGCCGAGGATGACGCCGCCGCCCTCCTGGACCTGGGTCACCGTAAGCGTCGGCGCGTTCGGACGCTTGCGCTTGGATCGCGAGCCCTTGCGGCCACGGGGTGACGGCCCACCTTTGCGGGTTGTGCTCGGGCGCGGTCGCCGAGCCGTCGGACGCGATGCTCGTGCTGTGCTGTGACGCAAGGGTGGAACTCTAGGAGCGCCCCGGCGGCGCCTGGCCCGGATTATATCCGGCTCGCGGGCCGATCCGGGTGGATGGGGGCGGCGGGGTCGGCCTCGGGAAGCACGAGAGGAGCCGCTCGGCGACCGCCGCGTCGCCCTCGACGAGCAGCCTCCCCGCCCCCCGCAGCGCCTCCGGCGAGCTGCCGAGAAATGCCAGATCGCGCATCGTCGCGGCATCGGCGGTCAGCACCGCGTCCGCGGCGGCGGGGTCGGCCCGGGTCGCCCGCAGCGCCCCGCCGGCCGCTTCGAGGAGGAAGCGGTCGCCATCGATGTGCAGCCCGACGCTCGCGCGGAGACCGGGGGCGCGCGTTGCGTCGTACGTCGTCTCGAGCGCGAGGACCAGCGCGTCCGGGGTCAGGTTCCTCCCGCTCGCCAGCGGGAGGCGGCCGCCCCAGCGCCCCAGCTCGACGATCACGGGACGCAGCGCGGCGCCGCGGTCGGTCAGCTGGTAAACGGCGACGCTCGCCGGCGGCCCGAGCAGCTCGCGCCGCACGACGGCGGCCCGCTCCAGCTCACGCAGCCGTTCGGCGAGCACATTCTGGCTGATCCCGGCGAGGCCCCGGAGCAGATCGCGGAACCGCTTCGGGCCGTAGAGGAGCTCGCGAACGACCAGCAGCGCCCACCGCTCGCCGATCGAATCGAGGGCGCGCGCGACCCCGCACGGATCGTCGTAGGTCCGTGACGTCGCCATGCGACCACCCTACACTTGCTATTAGGAGTTGTCAGTCCTAATGTAGGAGCGTCGCATCACACCAGCCATGTATCGGAGGAGCACGGGAGCAATGACAGGGACGAACACGGTCGATCCGCCACCGGGTGACGTCGGGCTGCCGGATTCGGAGATCGCGCGGCGCCGCCTCGCCGCGAACGGACCGGCCCGGCTCGCCTACCCCGGTCGAGATGCCTCCCGGCGTCCTGCTCCCCCACCCTGCTGACCGTGGCGACCTTTCTGCTCGTCCCAGGCGCCGGCGGCACCGCCTGGTACTGGCATCGCCTCGTCCCGGCGTTGGAGCAGCTCGGCCACCGGGCGATTGCGGTCGACCTCCCAGCCGCCGACGACGGCGCCGGGCTCGAGGCGTACGCGGACGCCATCGTCGCGGTGGGATCGGGGCAGGGCCGGGTCGTCGTCGTCGGCCAGTCGCTGGGCGGGTTCAGCGCGCCGCTCACCTGCGGCCGCCTGGACGTCGCCCAGCTCGTCTTCGTCAACGCGATGCTTCCGCGCCCCGGCGAGACCGCGGGTCAATGGTGGGAGAACACCGGCCAGGCGGCGGCGCGCGTCGAACAGGCGCGACGCGAGGGGCGGACGCTGGCGGCCGAGTTGGATTTGCGCGAGGAGTTCTTCCACGACGTGCCGGACGCCTTCGTCGAGGAGGCGTTCGTCGGCGGCGGTGGGGCACAGTCGGACCGACCGTTCGCCGACGTCTGGCCGCTCCCCGCGTGGCCGGACCTCCCGATCCACGTGCTCAGCGGCCGCGCCGACCGCTTCTTCCCGCTCTTCTTCCAGCAGCGCGTCGCACGGGAGCGTCTGGGCCTCGAACCCGAGGTGCTGCCCGGCGGACACTGCCTCGCGCTCTCACAGCCACAGGAGCTGGCGGCGCGACTCGACGCCTGCCTGGTCGCGCGTGGCCCCGCCTGAGCCCGAGAGGCCGTTCGCCGGCACCCGGCCGCCATCCCAACCCCGGAAGGGTCACCTTGCCGGCGGACGGCCGTCGCTCAGACC
>JBAPVZ010000586.1:0-3469 GCA_049283435.1 Candidatus Dormiibacterota bacterium | reverse complement strand
GTGGCCCACGAGATGGTGTTTCATCCGCCGGTGGCCGGCGTCGCCGACCAGGACGTCGTCTTCCCGCCGGAGAACCTCGAGCAGCTGTTGGAGTTGGCCCGCTTTATCGAGAGTCACGACCGGGCCGGGGTGTTGCTCGGATCCGACGGCGAGCAGGCCGTGCTGCCAGCGGAGGTGTATCGCGTGCTCCGCCAGGTCGTGGAGGTGATGCGGGAGGGCAACGCCGCCGTTGTCGCACCGCAGGGCTTGCTCTTGACGACCCAGGAGGCCGCCGACTTCCTCGGCTTGAGCCGCCCGACCCTGGTCAAGCTGCTGGAACGGGGCTCCATCCCCTTCCAGAAGCCGAACCGCCACCGACGCGTTCGGCTCCGGGACCTGCTCGGCTTCCAGCAGCGGCGTAGGTCGGAACGCCGTGCGGCACTGAACCGGCTGACCGAGGACGCTGGCGAGCTAAGCATCGAGGATCGACCACCCTCTGACTATGCGGAAGCGCTCCGGTCGGCCCGGCATCGACAGTCGCGGCTGCGAGATCAGGGCTAGAGGTTGCCGCCGTATGCGGTCGTGCTCGACGCCTGCGTTCTGGTGCCGATCACGGTTGCCGACACGCTCCTGCGCATCGCCGAGAGGGGGCTCTTCCGGCCGATCTGGTCCGACCGGATCGTCGCCGAGGCGATCGATGCCATTCGTGCGGTGCATGCAGATGTGCCGGCCGACGCGATCCGGAGGCGATTCGCGAGCATGAACGAGACGTTCGAGGACGCACGCGTCACCGGCTGGGAGGACCTGGAGTTGGGTGTTGAACTACCCGATGCCGACGACCGACATGTGGTCGCCGTTGCACTGCGAGGCCGGGCGGACGCGATCGTCACGGCCAACTTCAGGGACTACCCGGTCGGTGCGGTGGGCCCTCTCGGAATTGCAGTGACCAACCCCGACGACTTCCTGCTCGATCAACTCGACCTCGCTCCGGGGATCGTTCTAGACGTGCTCCGCGAGCAGGCAGCACATACCCGCAATCCGCCGCTCCGCCCCGGGGATCTGATTGCCCGCCTCAGCCGAGCCGGCGTTTCAAGATTTGCGGCCGAGGCGGGTCGCCTGCTCTGAGGGTTGCACCGCCACCCGTGTCGTCTGACCCCGCGCAAAGACTGCTGGAGCCGAGGACCGCCTGTGCGGACGCCGCGCTCGAGCGAACCGAGGGGATGCGACGCGGGCAGGGGAAGGTTGAGGGCGTCTTGTCCGTCGACCAAAACGAGATCTCCCGGACGCTTGGGCACCCGCAGAGTAGGGCGAGTCGATGAACAACTCACTCAGCCCAGCAAGGAAGAGGTGCCCTCGTCAAACTCGAGTTTCGCATAACCAATGACGAGTCCGCACGACCGAACTTACACCACCTCACGCGACTCGACCGGGGTCCCGGGTGACGGTGGTGTCCTCGATCAGGAGTTCCTGGTGGCCCCCAGACCTAAGTGAGGTCCAGTGATCGTTGTACCCGAGGCTGCTTGGTTAGGAGCTCCGGTAGTACCAGTGCCCTACGCACGTGTCGATCACAGACAGCACTATGAGTCGGTCGGACAAACGGCAAGGCCGTGCAAACAGCCAAGATGGTCGGCCGGCAGACGCACTCGACGCACTCGGTAGCGCCGCCTTCAGCTATTCATTGATGTAGGGCCGTTGTCGACCCTCAGCCTGACAGCTGTCGACGAGCGAGAGCAACCTCCAGCGCACGACGCGCTGCACAACGTCATCGGCAGCGACGCCGTCCTCGAGGAGTACTCTCGTCCTCCACCGGCTGGCGCCCCGCCGTCGCAGCAGACCAGGAGCAAATCGGACCATGCAGGTCATCGACATGGAGACCTACCTTCCGGGACCCGGTAATGACACCCCGCACCCTGGCCAAGACCTGCCAGGGCCGCCCGGGCCAGACCGGCTGCCGCCACCGCCTGACTATGGCTTCGCCCACTACGACACGATCTTCACTCGGCCTGCCGCGAACGAGGAGAGCTCTGCGCAGATGTCAACCGCTGAGCGGGCTGACGAGTTGGTCCGCCTGATGGACGCGGCGGGCGTGGTGAAGGGCTTGCTCAGCACATCGCAGAATGCGGTGACGGTGGAGGCGATCAAGCGCCATCCGGGCCGGCTGGTGGGTATCTGCCACTTGAGCCCTTATGACGGGATGCGGGCCGTCCGCGAGCTGGAGCGGCTGGTGAAGGAGGACAACATCCGCGGCATTTCCGTCGCGGCCCTCTACGACATGGTGCCGGCCAGCGATCGACGGTACTACCCGCTCTACGCCAAGTGTGTCGAACTGGACATCCCGGTGCGTGTCTACACGGCGATGACCTACGCCAGCGACCGGCCGTACGAGCTCGGTCACCCGCGGCACCTGGATCAAGTCGCGATGGACTTTCCTGAGCTCACCATAATTGCCGGCCTGGCCGGCTGGCCCTGGGTGAATGACATGGTCGCCCTCTTGCGGAGGCACGGGAACCTGTATTGCGACACCGCCGCCCACCGGCCGCGGCATTTTGCCACGCCCGGATCCGGCTGGGAGCAGTTCCTGCAGTTCGGTAACACGCTGCTTCAGGACAAGATCACGGTCGGGTTGTCCTCGACGCTGCTCGGCATGAGCATGGAACAGGTGATCGAAGAGTACTTGGCGCTGCCGCTGAAGGACAGCGTGAAAGAAAAGTGGCTCTACGGCAACGCCGCCCGCATCCTCAATCCGGGCTAGCAGGCGGTCTCTGTCCGGTCAATGAACGCGAACCTGGCGGATTCAGCCTCGACCGCTAGCGCCATCGACGGCATCATGAAGCCGCAGTCCGTCGCGGTCATCGGGGCATCCTCTGCCCGGCGTGCTCTGGGTAATCAGGTCCTGCAGAACCTGCGCAACTTCGGCTTCGCTGGCGGTGTGTGGTGCGTGCACCCGCGCGCCAAGGAGGTCGAAGGCTGGCCCGCGGTGCCCTCGGTAGCTGACCTGCCTGGGGACGTGGACGTCGCCGTCGTCAGCGTTCCGGCCAGCGGCGCCGTCGCGGTGCTGGCAGAACTGGACCAGCACGGCTGCCGGTCGGCGGTGGTCCCCGCTGCCGGATTCACCGGAGCGGACCTGGACGCCATCGAGACAGCTGCTGCGCGCCTGTCCATGCGGTTCAACGGGCCCAATTGCCTCGGGGTGTTCAGTGCGGCCGCTCGAGCACCGCTGTGGACGCCCCGCTTCCGAATGGATCTGCCGATCGGGAATGTCACCGTCATCTCACAGTCGGGTTCGGCGGCCATCTCCATCACCACCTCACCCGGGCTGGGCTTCGCCCGGATCGTATCCAGCGGCAACGAAACCAGCCTCACCTCGGCCGACTACCTCGACTGGTTGGCGACCGACGATGCCACCGACGTCGTCGGACTCGTGATCGAGGGCATCGCGGATGCCGACCGGTTCGCGGCGGCAGTGGACAGGGTCCAGACCGCTGGCAAG
>JBAPVZ010000585.1:0-3021 GCA_049283435.1 Candidatus Dormiibacterota bacterium | reverse complement strand
GCGGTCGCCTCCTGGAGGGCGTCGGCGACGCGGCGCACCGCCGCTGCCGCCTCGTCGGCGCCGATCGTGCGCGCGGGGAGCCGTACATCCGGATTGATCGGCACGCCGCGCGACCGCAGCACCGCCTTCGCGACCGTGAGCAGTGCTGCGCCCTCGGAGAGGCCGGCGCGCAGCCGGGCGACCGCTGCCGCCCGCTCCGGCGTCGGATCGTCGACGAGCGCTCGGGTCGCTTCCGGGTAGACGCTCGCCAGAGCCGACACCGACCCCGCGAACGTCGACTTCCCCGCGGCGTCGGCGATCAGCGGCTCGTTGCCGACGAAGACCGGTACACCGAGCTCGAAATAGCCCTCGACCGCGCTCCAGGGCGCGTCGGACAGTTTCAGCCCGGCGAGGTTGGGAGCTGCCTCCCGGACCCGCTCGACGACCCCGACCGACACGCGATAGCCGCTCCTCGCCGCGAAGCAATAGATGTAGAACGGCGTCGGGGCGGCGGCCGCGGCGGCGGTGATCAGGTGCTGCGCCAGCTCGCGGTCGTCCAGCGGGAAGTAGGGCGGCGGAATGACCGCGACACCGTCCACGCCCTGGGCCGCCGCGTCGCTGGCGAGCGCGACCGTGGCCCGCGTCGTCTGCGCACCGACGTGCACGAGCAGCCGGCCCCGCCCGGCGAGCGCGCGCTGCGTCGCCCGCAGCAGCTGGCGGCGCTCGTCGAGACCGAGGTTGACCCCCTCGCCCGTGCTGCCGGCGATGAACACGCCGTCCGCGCCATGGCCGAGCAGAAAGTCGACCTCAGGGCCAAGCACGGTCTCGTCAATCGCCTCGCCGCCCTCGATCAGCGGCGTCAGCATCGCCGGGTAGAGCTGTGGTGCCACCTCGCCTCCTTGCAATTCGACCTCTCGCGTCCTCACCCAGTCTGCCGCGCCGGCGCTGCCGGATGCCGAGCCCGATCGCCGGCGCCGTCGCCAGGGTCGAGGTCGAGCCGCGCCGCCGCGGCGTCGCCGGTACGCGCGCTCGCCATCCTTCTGCGACACTGGGCGCCTGATGTCACGCTCACCGCTGGCCGGGCATCCGGCGCCTCCCTAGCTGCTCATCGATCCCTCCCGCCTGCTCCAGGCGTACACCGAAGACGCGCCCGATCCCGGCGACCCCGCACAGCGTGTCAGCTTCGGCACCTCGGGTCACCGAGGTAGCTCGTTCCGCCGCACCTTCAACGAGGCCCACGTGCTCGCGATCGCGGAGGCGGTCTGCCGCGACCGCCGGCGCCGCGGCATCGACGGACCGCTCTTCGTCGGGAGGGACACCCACGCGCTGTCCGAGGTCGCGCTGCAGAGCGTCGTCGAGGTGCTCGCCGCGCACGAGATCGAGGTCCGCGTCGACGCCGATCGGGGCTTCACGCCGACGCCGGTCGTCTCCCACGCGATCCTCACGCACAATCGCGGCCGTCGCACCGGTCTCGCGGACGGCCTTGTCATCACGCCGTCGCACAACCCGCCGGCGGACGGCGGCATCAAGTACAACCCGCCGAACGGCGGCCCCGCCGACGTCGACGTCACGAAGGCCGTCGAGCGGGAGGCGAACCAGCTCCTGCAGGATCGTCTGCGCGGCGTGCGCCGCCTCGCCGGCGCGGCGGCGTGGCAGGCGCCGAGCGTCCGCGCGCACGACTACCTCAGCGAATATGTCGACGATCTGGGGACGGTCGTCGACCTGGACCCCATCCGGGGCTCCGGGCTGCGGCTCGGCGTTGACCCGCTGGGCGGGGCGAGCGTCGCCTTCTGGGAGCGAATCGTCGACCGCCATCGGCTGCCCATCGAGATCGTCGACGCCCGCATCGATCCGACCTTCTCCTTCGTGCCCGTCGACCACGACGGCAAGATCCGCATGGACTGCTCCTCGCCGGACGCGATGGCGGGACTGCTCGCGCTGCGCGACCGTTTCGACGTCGCGTTCGCGAACGATCCCGACGCCGATCGCCACGGCATCGTCACGCGCGGCGCGGGACTGCTCGACCCGAACCATTACCTCGCGGTCGCGATCGAGTACCTGTTCGGCGAGGGCCGGTCGTGGCCGGCGGCGATCGGCGTCGGCAAGACGCTCGTCTCCAGCGGGCTCATCGACCGCGTCGTCGCCGCACTCGGCCGTCCTCTCTTCGAGGTGCCCGTCGGGTTCAAGTGGTTCGTCGAGGGACTCGCGACGGCGACGCTCGGCTTCGGCGGCGAGGAGAGTGCCGGCGCGTCGTTCCTGCGTCGCGTGCCGGCGCCCTGGTCGACCGACAAGGATGGCCTCATTCCCTGCCTCCTCGCGGCGGAGATGACGGCCCGCGACGGCCGTGACCCGGGGCACCGGTTCGACGCGATCGCGGCCCGGCACGGGCTGCCCAGCTACCGCCGGGTCGACGCTCCCGCCGATTCGACGCAGAAGGAGGTGCTCGGCCGCCTCACGCCGGACCTGATCGACGCCTCGACGCTGGCCGGCGAGCCGGTGCGGCACATCCTGACCGCGGCACCCGGCAACGGGGCCCCAATCGGCGGCGTCAAGGTCGTGGCCGAGAACGCCTGGTTCGCGGCACGCCCGTCGGGCACCGAAGACGTCTACAAGATCTACGCCGAGAGCTTCCTCGGGGACGATCACCTGGCCCGGGTCCTGACCGAGGCGCAGGCGGTCGTCGATCGGGCGCTCGCGAGCGTCGCCTGAGCCGGCGTGCAGGTCCGCTGCGGCGACCTCGAGGTGGCGGTGCACGAGTGGGGCAGCGGCCCCCCGCTCGTGCTGCTCCACGGGCTCGGTGACGACCACCGTGCGTGGCGCAAGCTGGTGCCCGGACTCGCGCTGCGCCACCGGGTGATCGCCCCCGATCTGCGTGGACACGCGGGCACGACCCTCGGCCAGGCGGATGGCACGCTCGGGCAGCTCACCGGCGACGTGGGCGCCCTGCTGGACGCGCTGGGCCTCGAGCGCGTCGACCTGGCCGGCTTCTCGATGGGAGGCACGATCGCGCTCCGCGCCGCGATCGACTGGCCGGCGCGGATC
>JBAPVZ010000584.1:0-1586 GCA_049283435.1 Candidatus Dormiibacterota bacterium | reverse complement strand
GGTCAGCCGTACCCGGGTGGGCCGGCGGACCGACTGCGCCGGGGCCCGGAGTCGCAGCTCCGCGACGCTGAACGGACGCCCTGAGCGGACCTGGAGCCAGGCGGCTCCGGCGCCAGGGACGAAGTCGCCGATCCACGCCGTGCCGGGGTTGCCGTCAAACGCCTGCGAGGCGCGCCATCGCGGCTCGCCGCCGGCGCGGCGCGATGACGTTGCGCGCACCGGACCGCGATAGCCCGCGAGCCGGTCGAGCGTGTCGTCGGCGGTCTGAGGGAACGCGTTGACCCAGGCCGAGGCGTGAAAGCGGCGGGGCGCGGGCAGCTCGAACACCCGCCGCATGGTCTGCTCGGCGTCACCCGGATGACGCACGTCGACGGGGGCCTGGTTGAGATCGCGGTGGAAGGGGTCGTCGCCGGTGGTGCGCTGAAACAGGTAGGTCACCGACACGCGACCGAGGTGGCGGCCCGAGAGCGCGCGCGCCGCATCGACCGGCAGGCGCAGCGCCTCGCTCGCCCGCACGCCGGGGATCCGCAGCTCGCTGATCCCGGCCGCCCGGGCCACGGCGCCGGTCAGTGACACGCGCAGGCCGGCGACCGCCCTCATCCTCAGCTCGAGCCGGTTCCAGCCGGGATGCACCGCGAACTGCCGGCCGCCGATCTCCACCTGGCGCACGCTGGCGTCAAAGGGGAGCAGCTCGACGTAGGGCACCGCGCGCGGATGCTCGAAGTCGACCTGGAGCCAGCGCCCCGCCGCCCCGAGCGTCGGGTCGGCCAGCCAGGCGGTCGTGGGCGAGCCGTCGAGCGCCGCGAATGGCGCGTGCTCGGGGAACTGGGGGACCTGGGGCGAGGCCGGCGCCTGCACCGTGCGGACGCCCGCATAGCTCGCCACCGTCTCGAAGTCGGCTCCCCGCCCGAACGGGTCGAAGATGAACCCGTCGGCGCTGACGTCCTGCTCGGGGGTCAACACCGGACCGATGTTCTGCTCCAGCGCGCCCGACACGAACGCGGCGCGCCGGTTGGAGTCGCTGATCACCAGCTGGCCTCCGCCCGCCAGCTCGGATCGCAGCTGGGCCGGGACGAGGTCGCCCGAGTACAGCACGGCACGGTCGGACGGCAGCGCCCCGAAGGCCGCCAGCCCGGCGAGCGCGTCGGCCGACCCGTCGACCACCACCGGTCCGGCCCGCGGCTCGATCCGGACCAGCCCGCGCGCTGAGGGCAGGTCGTAGCGACGCACCTCCGACAGCTTGACCGCCGGCCCCGGGCTGGTGGGGGCAAAACGCCGGGCCGGCCCGTAGGAGCGGGCAGGCGCCGCGAAGCCGGGCTGGGCCGCCAGCTGCGCCGCCGCGTCGGCAGGGGCCGGCGCGTCGCTGCGGGCGAGATCGTCGTCGCTGCCCGCGACCACCGAGCGGACCCCGATCATGGACAGCAACGGCGGCAGCTGGCCGGGGAGCAGCCGCTGCTGGTGCACGAGCCCGTCGATCGTCCACAGCAGATCGGTCGCGCGCAGGTCAGAGTACGGAACTTCGGAGCGCTCGGCGACCGGGCGCCGGCTCAGGGCCGGAAGGATCGGATCGACGGTGCCGCCCCAGC
>JBAPVZ010000583.1:0-9758 GCA_049283435.1 Candidatus Dormiibacterota bacterium | reverse complement strand
CCCAGAGCGACCGTGACCGCGGCGCCGCCAACCCTCGGTCGCGCAAGCTCGCGTCGCACGCCCAGAGCAGCCTCCCGGGCGACCGCCGTGCGCGAGGGGGTGGGGGATCGCTCCACCTACCAGTGGTTCTGGAACACCGGCCTGCTCAACGTGCTGACGATTGCGCGCCGCGAGCTCGGGGCCTACTTCGTCTCGCCGATCGGCTACGTAGTCGGCGCCGCCCTCGTGATTCCGGTGTCCTTCCTCGGCTACCTCGCCTACCTGGCACCGACGCCGCAGCCGGTCTCCATGACCCAGGTGTTCCAGGTGACGTCCTTCCTGATGGTGTTCCTGGTCCCGCTCTACACGATGCGTCAGCTCGCCGAGGAACGGCGGCTGGGCACGCTGGAGATGCTCCTCACGTCGCCGGTGCGCGATTGGGAGGTCGTCGTCGGGAAGTGGCTCGGCTGCTTCGTCTTCTTCCTGGCGAGCGTCGCGTTCACGCTCGTCTACGTCGTTCTGATGTCGGTCTACACCGAGCAACAGACGACGTTCAGCCTGTTCGGCCTGAGCCTGCAGATCCCCGCCATCGACTACGGGTCGATCATCTCCGGCTACGTCGGGCTGGTCCTGGTTGGCGCGACCTGGGTCGCGCTCGGCCTCTTCGCATCGAGCCTCACCTCCAACCAGATCATCGCCGCCGTCGTCGCGGTCGGCATCCTGCTCGCGTTCGAATACTTCTTCAGCGTCCTCTCCGGCTATCTCGGCAACACCTCGGCCGTCGCCGGTGGGATCTTCGGCTACCTCGACGCGTCGAGCCACGCGGGCGACTTCGCCGAGGGTCGCGTCTTTCTCCGGGACGTCGTCTACTTCGTCTCGGTCGTCGTCGCGGCGCTGTTCTGCACTGTGCGCGTGCTCGATGCCCGGCGCTGGAGGGCCGCATGAGGCCGGGGCGGATCGCGTCCCAGCTGACGGCGCTCGTCGGGGTCATCCTGCTCGCGATCGGCGTCACGACCGCCGTGGCTGGGGGGACCGCGGCGCTGATCCTGGTCGGGGTCGCCCTGCTGATCGCGTCGGTCGCGCTCGATCCCGGCTGGGTCGTCGCGTTCGTACGCACGCGGCAGGCGCGGTTCGGTTCCCTGACCGTCGTCGTGACGGTGCTCGTCCTGGCGATCATCGTCGCCGTCAACATCGGCATGTCGAACAACCAGACGACGGCCGACCTGACGCGGGGCGGACTCTTCTCCCTCTCTCCGAAGTCGGTCACGGCGGTGAAGAAGCTGCAGCAGCCCCTGCACATCACCGGGTTCTTCCGGTCCGGCCAGGCCAGCGAGCAGCAGCAGATGCAGGACCTCCTCGCCGAGTACCAGGCCCAGAACCCGCAGATCAAGGTGCAGTTCCTCGACGCCGACGCCAACGCCCAGCTGGCGAAGAAGTACGGCGTCGACATCTCGGGTGACATCGTGCTCACGTACGGGAACCGCAAGCCGGTCGTGCTCACGCTCGCGTCAGAGACGGAGTCCGACGTGACGGGCGCGATCATCCGGTTGGAGACGAACCGGACGCCGACCATCTGCTGGGCGTCGGGGGATGGTGAGAGCGACCTCACGGACCAGGACAGCACCTTTGGCTACTCGGCCGCCGCGACCGCGCTCCAGCAGAGCAACTACCAGACCCAGAGCTATCTGCTGTCGCAGCAGCCGAGCGTGCCTTCGAGCTGCAATGCGGTCGCGGTCGTCGGGCCGACGAGCGCGATCAGCCCGACCGGGATCCACGCCCTGCAGCAGTACGTCAACCAGGGTGGTGATCTGCTGCTGGCGTTCGACCCCTGGTCCGGCGCGGGCGGCAAGCCGCTGGCGAGCGTCAACGACCTGCTGTCTCCCTACGGCGCGGGGTTCTTGGGCGGGCTCGTCGTCGAGGGCAACGCGTCGCAGGCGGCGACGAACGACCCGACGACCCCGGTGATCACGAACTTCGGGGCATCCGATCTCGGCCAGAACCTGAGCGGCCGGTACGTCTACTTCCCGCACCCGACCGCGATCACCGGCGACGGCGGCTCCTCGATGACGCAGACGCAGATCGCACAGACGAGCGATCAGTCCTACGCGATCCAGAACCAGACGAGCGACACGAGCCGGCAGAACGGCGACCCGTCAGGGCCGTTCACGCTGGTGGAGACGCTGCAGGGGGCGCAATCGACCTCGAACGGCAAGACGCCGCAGATCGTCCTCGTCGGGACCTCGTCGTTTGCGGACAACCAGGTGATGCCGCCGACCGGGGCGGGGGCGAACGACGACCTGCTCCTCAACTCGCTCGACTGGCTGACCGGACAGAACGCCCTGATCGGGATCGCTCCCAAGAACGATTCACAGAGCCAGGCGCTGCCGATGACCGACTCCGACGTCCGCATCAACTACGTGCTGACGCTCGGGATCGTCCCTGGCCTCATCGTGGTGCTCGGCCTCGTGGTGCTCTGGCGCCGCCGCCGCTTCGTGTAGATCTCGATATGGTCTCCTGGAAGGGTGGCGTCGCGCTCGCGGCGATCCTGGCTATCGTCGTCATCGTCGTCCTCGTCACCCGTCCGCACCCCGCACCCTCCGCACCCACCTTCATCCCCTGCGGGCCGAACAACGCGCTCGTGCTGACGATCCAGGGCGGCGGTACGACCTTCTCCATGGAGCGTCCCTCGACGAGCGACCTCTGGACTGTCACGCAGCCGGTCACGGGGCCGGCCGACGACACCGGCGCGGTCGGGCTCCTGAGTGCGGTCAGCTCGGTCGACATTCTCAGCACCTTGCGGAACCCGAAGACCGCGACGACGTACGGGCTGTCACCGCCGCATGACACGATCGTGTGCAGCACGCAGGCGGGCGTCCTTTACCAGCTGACGATCGGGAGCCAGAGCTTCGACTCGTCCGGCTACTACGCACAGCGAAATGCGGACCGGCGCGTGTACGTGATCGACGGGACGGGGGTGTTGACGCTGCTCGACGCCCTCACGACACCGCCACTGCAGGCGAGCCCGACCCCCTTGCCTTCCTGAGCGACGCGGCTGCCCGCGGGCGACGGTAGCCTAGCCATCGTGGACGAGTACCAGCGCGAGATCGAGGAGCTCCGTGCGCAGATCGCGGCGATGGTCGAGGCGGACGAGGATGCGCGAGAGATCGCGGATCTGGAGGCGCAGGCCCGGGTCCTGGACGCGATCTACGAGCAGGTGGCGGCGCTGCTGCCGCGTGGTGAGGTGGACGCGGAGCTGCGCCAACGGCTGGCCATGCGTGGGTATGGCGAGTGGACGCTCGACAACGTCTATGCGTACGTTTACGAGCTCGCGGTCGACCTGCCGATCGAGGTCGAGCAGTCGTTCCCGGCCGAGATCCGGGCGACGGACTTCGCCGCCGAGCTGACTCGCGTACCGCTCGTCGGCTGAGCCGGACCTCCGCCCGAGTTGCCGGCGACTGACGAGCAGCACCCAATCCAGCTGCCGCCTGTCCTGAGCGCCGGCGGCACCTGGCACTGGCCGGGCGCGACGATCGACTGGACGTTCGAGCTCGGCGACGGTTGGGACGTCGACGAGATCTCGAACGTGCTCCTGGTGCCGTTCGTCGGTGAGCAGATCGTGCTGATCCGATTGCCCCAGGAGATCTCGCCGGTGGGCGGAACGCTCGAGCCGGGCGAGCACTGGTGCGTGACGGCGACACGCGAGCTGCTCGAGGAGGCCGGCGCGAGGCATCGGCGAGTCGTCGCCTGGTGCGAGGTGGAGCTGGTGGGGGAGCCGACGATGCCGCCTGGCGGGGAGAAGGTTCAGGAGGTGCTGCTCTGCGGTCTGGACGACGCGTGCCGTCTCGTTCCGTCCGAGGTGGCGGCGCTGTTCCGGCTCGCAGTGGCGCTGCGCGACGGCGGCATCGATGACGTCACCTGGACGAGGGACTCGGTCCGCCTCCTGGAAGAGCACTACCTCCGGTCGTCGACAGCCGAGGGTCAGTCCGGCAAGCTCGGCGACGCGGCGGATTGGGAGCGCTCGCGCCGTCTCGTCGTGGATGCCCTGTCCCGGGATGGCACGTTCCTCGATATCGGCTGCGCGAACGGCCTGCTCATGGAGTCGGTGACACGGTGGGCCGCCTCAGACGGTCGGCTCATCGAGCCGTACGGCCTCGACGCCTCGGAGCGCCTGGTCGAGCTGGCGCGGCGCCGTCTTCCGCGGTGGCACGGCCGCTTCTTCGTCGGGGACGCGTTGACCTGGAGGTCTCCCCGGCGTTTCGACTTCGTGCATACGATGATCGACGTCGTGCCGGCGCGTCACCGCCCGGAGTGGTTGCGGCACGTGCTGACCGACATCGTCGCGCCAGGTGGACGGTTGATCGTGCGCGACTACCAGGGCATCGGAGATCGCATGCGCGCATGGGGGTTGCCGGTGACCGGGGTTACCGTGCGGGAGAGAGTGGGCCGTCTGCCGCAGGAAGCAGCCTGGCTGGAGGCGCGCTGAGGGTTGTCTGGTGCCCGACGGACGCGGCGGTCCGCGGTGCGGCGCTGCGTAGCGCGCGGCGCGACGTAGGGGCCGGTTGCCGGCGATGGGCCCTTCGCGGGGCGAGGTAGCGGCCGGCTGCCGGCGATGGGCCCCTTCGCGGGGTGAGGTAGCGACCGGCTGTCGGCAATGGGCCCTTCGCGGCGCAGCGTAGCGGCCAGCTGCCAGCAATGGGCCTCTTCGCAGCGCAACGTTGCCACCGGCTGCCGGCAATGGGCCCCTTCGCTCGGCCCGCGGAGGATCAGTCACGCTGTGACGCCCCGGGTCTGCCTCCGGTGTCACGAGCAAGCCAACCGACGCCGAACGCGCCGTCCGGGCACAGCACGCCTTTCCCCCCTCCAACCAAAACCCCCCACCCGTGGGGTTAGGGCTCACGATCCCGCGGGTGGCGAGCCTTGTCAAGTCCGGTCGTCAAGGCTTCGCGACATCGATCTGGCGAACGCCGATGCAGGCAGTGGGATCCTTCGCGTCGCAACGCAGCGACCGGTTGCCGGCGCTCGGCCCCTTCGCGGCGCAACGTAGCGACCGATCGCCGGCGCTCGGCCCCTTCGCGTCGCAACGTAGCGACCGGTGCCGGCGCTCGGCCACTTCGCGTCGCAACGTAGCGGCCAGTTGCCGGCACTGGGACGCTTCGCGGCGCGATGTAGCGACCGGTTGCCGGCGTTCGGCCGCTTCGCGCCCTTCGCGTCGCGACGCTTCGCGCCCTTCGCGTCGCGTCGCGTCGCGGCGGCGCCCCCCGCGTCGCGTCGCAAGCTACCCGACCAGTCTGACCTGCGTCGCGCCGGCTCCCCCCTCGCTCTGCGCCGCGTCCTCGACCCCGGCCACGAGCGGATGACCTCGTAGGTGCTCGCGCACCGCCGCCTTCACCGCCCCGGTGCCGATCCCGTGGATGATCCTGACCCAGGGCGTCCCCGTGAGAGCCGCCTCGTCGAGGTAGCGGTCCAGGTTCTCGACCGCCTCGGCGACCCGCTGACCCCGCAGGTCGAGCTCCACCGACGGCTGCGCGCGCGGGGCCGTGTGCACGACGGTCGGTGGTGCGTCCCGCTCGTCAGGAAGTGGCCCGCCCTCCACGCGCTGCAGCTCCCGAAGCGGCAGCCGGGTGCGCAGCGACCCGAGCTGCACGTCCGCCTCACTGCCGTCGGACGTCAGTCGCAAGAGGTCGCCGACCTGATCGAGCCGCGAGATGCGAACCCGATCGCCCGGGGCCGGGGTACCGGGAAGCACGTGCGGAGTGATCCCCGGACGGTGACGCACGGTGGGGCGGCCGGAGGGTGCGATCTGGTTGCCGACCCGCCGCGCCCTCGTCGCCGCCCGGGTGATGCCGCCCGTGTCCCCACCGGACCGACGGGCTGCCGCGCGGATCGAGCGCAGCTCCTGCTCGACCACTTCCAGCTCCGCCCGGGCTCTGCCGCGCGTCTCCTCCAGCATCGCCTCGCTCTGCTCTTCCAACCGCGCGCGCGCCTCGTCGAGCGCCGCCTGCTCGCGATCCAGTGCCGCCCGCGCCTCCGCCGACTCCCGGCGCTCGCGCCGGGCCGCGGCGCGCTCCCGCTCGAGGTCGGCCAGCAGGCCCTCCAGGCGCACGCCGGCGCTCCCCTGGTACTGCCGCGCCTCGCGCACGATCGACGGCCGCAGACCGAGGCGAGATGCGATCGCGAGCGCGTTGCTCCGGCCGGGCACGCCGATCTCGAGTCGATAGGTCGGGGAGAGGGTCTCCACGTCGAACGTGACCGACGCATTGACGACGCCCTCCGACTCGTGGGCGAACGCCTTCAGCTCCGACAGATGCGTCGTCGCGACCGTCGGCACCCGGCGCCCCCGCAGGTGCGAAAGGATCGCGCGGGCGAGTGCCGACCCCTCGTCGGGATCGGTCCCCGAGCCCAGCTCGTCGAGCAGCACGAGCATGTTCGGAGCCTCACCGCGTCCGGTGGTCTGATCGACGCGGCGCAGCATCTCGATGATCCGCGCCAGATGGGAGCTGAACGTGGAGAGGTTCTGCTCCAGGCTCTGCTCGTCCCCGATGTCGGCGTAGACCTCGTCCATGACTGCGATCTCGCTGCCCGGCTCGGCCGGGATCCAGAGGCCCGACTGGGCGAGCAGCGTCAGCAGACCGACCGACTTCAGGGCGACCGTCTTGCCGCCGGTGTTGGGGCCGGTCACGACGACCATGAAGACGTCGGCGTCGAGCCGGAAGTCGATCGGGACGACGTGGTCGCCGAGCAGCGGATGGCGCGCACCGTGCAGCACGACCCGGCGGTCGCGATTGAGTCGCGGCCGGCTCGCCCGCACCGCACGTGCCCAGCGAGCTCGCGAGAGCCGGCAGTCGAGCTCTCCGAGCTCCTCCACCGTGGCGACGATCGGCTCGCGGTGGGCGGCGACGTCGTCCGACGCCTCGCGCAGGATGCGCTCCACCTCGTTGCGCTCCTCCGCCTCAAGCTGCCGGAGCCGGTTGTTCGCCTCGACGACGGCGATCGGTTCGATGTAGACGGTCGCCCCGCTCGACGACTGATCGTGGACGATGCCACGCACCTGCCCCTGCTGGTCGGCGCGCACCGGGATCACGTAGCGCCCTCCGCGCATCGTCACGATCGGCTCCTGCAGCGCCGACCGATGCTCGCCGACGAGCGCGCGCAGCCGCTCCGCCAGGCGCTGGTTCTGCACGACCAGCGAGGAGCGCACGCGGGCCAGTCGAGGGCTCGCGGTGTCCCGCACGCGACTCTCCTCGTCGATCACGCGATCCAGGCGGCCGGCCAGCTCGCCCAGGTCGGGCAGGCGTGCATCGAGTGCCAGCAGCGTCGCCAGGCGCTCCGGGTCGAGGTCCTCCAGCAGGCGGTGGACTTCGGCGCCGGCGCGCAGCGTCGCGAGCACCTGTTGCAGCTCGTCCAGCGAGAGCAGCCCGCCGCGCGCCGCCCGAGCCGTCGCGTCCCGCACATCGCGCACGCCTCCGACGCCGGCCCGGGGACGCTCCTCGAGCAGGGCGAGCGCGTCCGCCGTCTCCTGCAACCCTGCCTCGGCCGCCGCGAGGTCGCCGACCGGCCGCAGCGCAAGCACGCGCTCACGCCCGACGCTGAACGCGGCCTGCTGCGCGACCAGGTTTAGGACCTTCGGGAACTCGAGCGTGGACAGGCTTCGCTCATGCATGGTGGGCCGGATCGACGCTACCACCGGTCGGGGCGCGCAGGATCTGCGCCGGCCGCACGGCGGGAGCAGAGGACCAGTGTGGCAGTCCGCTACGCTGAGGGCTCCCATGGGCGACCCGTTGACGAGCCGCATGCGCGACTTCAGCACGACGATCTTCACCGAGATGACGGCGGTTGCGCAGCGCACCGGAGCGATCAACCTCGGCCAGGGCTTCCCCGACACGGATGGCCCGCCGTCGATGCTCGCCGCCGCCGCGTCGGCGCTCCAGGCCGGACTGAACCAGTACCCGCCGCTGCCCGGCATCCCGGCGCTGCGGCAGGCCGTCGTCGAGCAGCGCGCGAACCGCTACCGTCTCGCCTACGACCCGGACAGTGAGGTGCTGATCACGGTCGGCGCGACCGAGGCCGTCGCGTCCGCGATCCTGGCCCTCGTCGAGCCCGGTGACGAGGTCGCGCTGTTCGAGCCGTTCTACGACTCCTACGGCGCGGCGATCGCGCTCGCCGGCGCCCGCCGGCGGCCGATCCTGCTGCGTCCCCACGGCCCGGCCGGCCGCTTCACGTTCGACCCCGCAGAGCTGCGGGCAGCGATCGGTCCCCGCACGCGCGTGCTGCTGCTCAACTCTCCGCACAATCCGACCGGGACCGTGTTCGACACGGCCGAGCTGCGTGAGATCGCGGCCGTCGCGCAGGAGCGGGACCTCGTCGTCGTCACCGACGAGGTGTACGAGTACCTGACCTACGACGATGCCCGGCATCTGCCGATCGCGTCGCTGCCGGGGATGCGTGAGCGCACGGTCTCCATCTCGTCCGCCGGGAAATCCTTCTCGGCGACCGGCTGGAAGGTCGGGTGGGTGCTGGCGCCGGCCGCCCACGTCGAGGCCGTACGCACAGTCAAGCAGTTCCTCACGTTCGCCGTCAACGGCGCCTTCCAGCAGGCGGTCGCGACCGCCCTGCGGCAGGAGCTGGGCTGGGTCGAGCGCCTGCGGCAGAATCTGCAGGACCGGCGCGACCAGCTCTGCCTCGGCCTTGCCGAGGCCGGCTTCACCGTGCACCGGCCGCAGGGGGCCTACTTCGTGGTCGCCGATGTCACACCGCTCGGCACCGACGACGCGCGCGCGTTCGCTTTCCGTCTCATCGAGGAGGCTGGCGTGGTCGCGATCCCGAGCCAGGTGTTCTACGACGATCGGGAGGCCGGTCGCCGCTACCTCCGATTTGCGTTCTGTAAGCGCGAAGCGGTGATCGCTGACGTCGTGACGCGGCTCCGCGCGTTCGCGGACCGCTGAGCAGCCGACCGCATGCCGATCGCTCCCGAGGTCGTCGTCGTCGGTTGCGGTATCAGCGGGCTGACGACGGCGCTGCGCCTGCAGGACGCCGGGCGCAGCGTCGAGATCGTCACCGCCGAGCCGCCCGAGCGGACGACGTCGGCCGTCGCCGCCGCCTTCTGGTACCCGTATCTCGCCTTCCCCCGGGACCGGGTGCTGCAGTGGAGCGAGCGCACGTTCCGGGTGCTCCAGGAGGACGCTCGCGAGCCGGGTTCCGGCGTTCGGATGGGGGAGGCGCGGGAGCTGTTTCGCACGCCGCAACCTGACCCGTGGTGGATTGGCGCCGTCGATCGCTTCGAGCGACTCCCCAGCGCGCTGCTCCCGGCCGGCTACGAGGAGGGTCACCGCTTCTGGGTCCCGATCGCGGAGATGCCGGTCTACCTGGAGTGGCTCGGGCAGCGGTTCACCAGGCGCGGCGGCGTCATCACCGAGCGTCGTCTGGACCGCATCGACGAGCTCGCGGAAACGGCGCCGGTCGTCGTCAACTGCGCCGGACTCGGCGCGCGCGGGCTCGTCGGCGACGTGTCGATGACGCCGATCCGGGGGCAGATCGTCCGGGTCGCGAACCCTGGTCTCGAGGTGGTCCTGCTCGACGGGGGGAACCCGGGCGGCGACACCTACATCGTGCCCCGCTCTCGCGACTGCGTCCTCGGCGGGACGGCGATCGAGGGCGACGAGCGCACCGAGCCTGACCCCGCCACCGCGACCGCGATCCTGGAGCGCTGCCAGGCGCTGGAGCCGCGGCTGCGGGACGCGCCCGTGATCGCACATCAGGTCGGGCTGCGCCCCGGCCGGCCG
>JBAPVZ010000582.1:0-6651 GCA_049283435.1 Candidatus Dormiibacterota bacterium | reverse complement strand
TTCGTGGACGGCAACGGCAGGACGGGTCGGGCCCTGATCCACCTCATCTTCAGGCGGCGGAACCTGGCGGTCCGCATCCTGCCGCCGGTATCGCTGATCCTGGCGACGTGGGCTCGGGACTACGTTGACGGGCTCGCCGCCACGAGGTACCGAGGCCCGGCGACCTCGAGAGAGGCGAAGGACGGCATCAATCTCTGGATCGGCCGCTTCGCCTCAGCGTGCAAGCGGGCCGTCGACGAGGCGACGTCGTTCGAGCACCAGACGCTTGCCATCGAGGCGGGATGGCGCGCTCGGCTCGGCACGGTGCGCGCACGCTCCGCAGCCGACCTGATCCTGCGAGCGCTCGTCGGCGCACCGATCCTGACGGTCGGCGGAGGCGCCCGTCTCATCGGCCGCAGCTTCGTGCAGACGAATCAGGCCGTGACCCGGCTCGTCGAGGCCGGCATCCTGCGACAGATAACCGTCGGCCGCCGGAACCGTGTGTTCGAGGCACCCGACATCATTGCCGTTTTCACCGAACTGGAGCGGCGCCTCGCCAGCCCTGAAGGCGACACCAGGGCCGGACCGCCAGTCCGCCGGGTCCCGCGACCGCGATAGGTGCGAAAAAAAGCACTCTTCTTTCCTGTGCATACCTTCGCGCGCGGCCGAATAGAATCCAGGGCGTGCCTGCATCGTCCGCTGCGTCCCGGGTCGCCGAGCGGCCTGCGACAGGGGTCAGATGAGTCTTCAACACAGGAGAAGCCGACACCGCCATGACGACGACGCACAAGCTTGAAACGGCCGAGGTCGACCTCGCCTACGACCTTCACGGGCCGCTACCCACCGCCGACGGGCGCCCTCCCCTGGTCATGATCGGCCAGCCCATGGATGCCAGCGGCTTCAATACCCTGGCGTCACACTTTCCCGACCGCACCGTGGTCACCTACGACCCCCGCGGCCTCGGCCGTAGCACCCGCAAAGACGGTCGGGTCGACAATTCGCCCACGGTCCAGGCGGGGGACGTGCACGCGATTATCGATGCGCTCGGCGTCGGACCGGTCGACATGTTCGCAAGCAGCGGCGGCGCGGTGACCGCGCTCGCGCTCGTGGCGGCCTACCCCAACGACGTGATCACCCTGGTGGCGCACGAGCCGCCTCTCATCCCGGTGCTCCCCGACGCCGCGGCCGCCGAGCGTGCCCGGGCCGGCTTTCGGGACGCGTACGAGGCCCGGGGGTCGAATGCCGGCATGGCGGCCTTCATCGCCATGACGTCGTGGCAAGGCGAGTTCACCGACGACTACTTCGCCCAGCCGGCACCGGATCCCGCCCAGTTCGGGATGCCGGCGGAGGACGACGGCTCCCGCGGCGACCCGCTGCTCTCCGACCGGTCCTGGGCGGTCACCAGCTATCGCCCCGACGTCGACGCGCTCGCTGCGGCGTCGACACGCGTCGTGATCGCTGTGGGCGAGGAGTCGTTCGGCACCTTCACGGGTCGCACGTCGGTGGCCACCGCCGAGCTGCTCGGTCAGCAGGCGACCGTGTTCCCGAGCCACCACGGCGGCTTCGTTGGCGGTGAATCCGGATACGCCGGCCAACCTGAGGCCTTCGCGCGCAAACTGCGCGAGGTCCTCGACGGCGTCCCGCGCCAGTAGTGCACTCTCCGCGGTCTTCGGCCATCAGCTGCACAACGGGATCCAGCTTCTGAATTCGGCCCATGACACGTCCGGCGTCACCGGCCAGGCACTGCTTATGCCGGCGCTTTTCGCGATCGCGATCGGGAGAGCCCGGGACCTGGTGGGCGCCGCGCCAGCGGACTGCTCGGCACGGTGCGGACGCCCGTCGAGGAGCGAGGTTCCCGCCGAGACGACGAGCCGCCGCCGCCCGGCGAGGGGGTCGCGGCGCCGGGGACGAGGACGCTGACCACTCGCCTGGGTGACCAGGTGCACTGACAATGACGTTCCTGCCCTGAGCGAGCGCTGCCTTTGAAGAGCGCCGGCTGGTGGCAGCTAGACTGACGCGATGACGCGGACGCGCCCGATGACTCGCCGAGGCGGGGGGCGGCCGTGACCGAGCGGTTCGAGCTCGACCCCGCGCACACGAAGCTCGGGTTCTCCGTCACCCACCTCGGCGTGACGGCCGTGCGCGGTTGGTTCGCCCGGTTCAGCGGCTGGTTCGAGGCGGATCGAGCCCAGCTCGGCAGCGCCGTCGGGGAGGTGTCGATCGAGGCGGCAAGCCTGACGACCGGCGAGGACCAGCGCGATGCCCACCTCCGTTCGGCGGACTTCTTCGACGTCGAGCGGTTCCCCGCGATGACGTTCCGCCTGACCAACATCAGCGCCCGAGCGAACGGCAACTACCAGGTCGCCGGCGACCTGACGATCAAGGACGTGACGCGCTCGGTGCTGCTCGACGCGCGCTACCAGGGCGAGACGGCGAACCCGTTCGGATCGGGGACGCGGATCGGCGTCAGCGCGACCGGTCAGCTCGACCGCACGTCGTTCGGACTGAACTGGAACCAGATGGCCGGTGCCGTGCGGGTCGTCGCGCTGCCGGTGAACCTGGAGATCGATGCGGAGGTCGTCGCGCAGCCGGGCGAGAGCGAAGCCGGCGGCGTCGAGGAGCTGCTCGGGCGACTCAGCCCCGGCGAGCTGGAGGCGCTGCGCCGGGCGCTCGACCGAGTCAGCTCCGAGGTCGATGCGCGGCTCGGGAAGGGTCCCGAATCCGGCGCCGCCTCGCCCGAAGCCCCTCGGCGAGGACTCTTCGGGCGCCGGCACCGCAACTGACGATCGGCTGCCTTTACCCTCTGTCCAAGGTGGGGTGGACGCTCCGCGAGCTGACGGCGGAAGAGACCCACGGCCTGCGCCGCGCGGTGTCCGCCGACGGCCACACCGAGCTCGTCACGATGCATCACGAGCTTGACGACGCGGCCGGCACCTGGCATCTCGGTGCGGTGGACGGCGGTGGCCGGGTCGTCGCGACTTCGAGTCTCTACGCAGCGGACTGCCCGGTCCGGCCCGGTGCGCGCCCCGGCGTCGTGCTGCGGTTTATGGCAGTCGACCCGGCGGTACAGCGTTGCGGGATCGGCAGCGCGGTCATGACGGAGATCATTCGCCGGCTGCTCGACACCGAGACCAGGCTGCTCTGGGCGGACGCTCGCGACAGCGCGCTGCCCTTTTACGAGCGTTTCGGCTTCGAGGTGATCGAGGGCACCCGGCACACGCCGGCGGAGACCGGCCGCCCACACCAGCTCATCGGACTCGACCTCGGCGCGATCGCCAAGACATCACGATCGCATCGCTACCCTTCACCGGATGACTGATCGACCCTTTCGCTTCGGTGTGGTCGCCGTCCCTCAGGGCACTGGCGACCAGTGGTGCGCCAAGGCGCGTCGCGTCGAGGAGCTCGGCTACGACACGCTGCTGATGCCCGACGGCCTGCAGCTCCCGTCGCCCGTCGCGGCGCTCCCGATCGCCGCCGCCGTCACCACCCGGCTGCGCGTCGGCACGTTCGTCATGGCGAGTCCGCTGCGCGCTCCCCGTCTCGCCGCGTGGGAGGCGCACAGTCTGTCGACCCTGCTCGACGGCCGCTTCGAGCTCGGCATCGGCACCGGCCGGCCGGAGGTCGCGAAGCAGGCCGTTGAGCTGCTCGGCGCACCCGACATCCCGCCCGCGCGGCGCCTCGCCCAGGTCGAGCAGACGATCGACGCTCTGCGCGAGCTGGAGGGCGACGCCCACACGCCGGTCATGATCGCTGCCGGAGGCCCGAAGTCGCGTGGACTGGCGGGCTGGAAGGCGGACATCGTCGTGCTCGGCGTCGGGCCGCTCTCGAGCCAGGACGAGGTGCGGCGGATGGCGGACGACGTGCGCGAGAAGGCGGGAAAGCGAGCGGCCGAGGTCGAGTTCGCGATGAACATCTTCATCGTCGGGGAGGAGGCGCCCGCCTGGACGCAGCAGTTCCTCGGCACGGACGTCGAGACGCTGCGGGAGCGCGATTCACTGACCATGCTGCGCGGCACTACGCAGGAGATGGCGGACGAGCTGCGCCGGCGGCGCGACGTGTTCGGGACCTCGTACGTGACGATCAACCAGGCGTTCTTAGAGGAGGCGGCGCCGGTCGTCCAGCTGCTCGCCGGCGGCTGAGGCAGCAGCGCGCGAGCTCGGCCTCAGCGCAGGCCGAGCCGCCAGTGGTTGCAGCGCAACGTGTGCCCGCCGAACTCGACGTTGCAGGTGCCGAGGATCGTGAAGCCGTTCTTCTCGCAGACGCGATTCGACGGAACGTTCGTCGCGCCGGGATACGCATGCACCGCGTCGACGCGCTCGGTTGCGCGAACGATCGCGAGCGCGTCGTGCACGGCCACGCTCGCGATGCCGCGGCCCTGGAACTCGGGCAGGATCATCCAGCCGATCTCGTAGAGCGCCTCCGAGTCGTGCGAGGCGAGCCAGACGACGACCGAGCCGACCGCGGGCCCGCCGTCCTCGAGGTTCACCTTGAGTGGCCAGCAGTCGCCGGCCGCCGCCTGCACGAGGGACCCCGCATGCGCGCGCTCGATCGCCACCCGCGGGCGGGGGCCGCCCAGCTCGGCCATCATCGCCGGGTCGGTCTCCATGCGAACTCGAAGCTCCGCGTCGGCCGCCGTCATCGTGACGAGCTGCATCGGTGGCCTCAGCGTACCTGCGCCGGTTAACCTCGGTCTTCCCGCGTCATCACCGGCGGCGAGCTAACCTCCTCGAACCCGCGGGAATCGAGGGGTGTGGTGAGGAGGACCGACATGCGGTCAGCGATCTTGGCGGCGGTGATGGCAGGTTTCCTGCTGGCGGCGATGCAGACGCCGCGGGCGGCGGCGGCCGGCCCACCCTCACCGATCAAGCACGTCGTCGAGATCATGCTCGAGAACCACACGTTCGACAGCCTGTACAGGCACTTCCCCGGCGCGAACGGCATTCCCGCGAACACCGAGCTTCCCAGCCCCCAGGCGACGTACGACTCCGCGCCGCCGGTCAGCCCGTTCGTCGCCGGGCTCAACCAGGGCACCGTCCAGGGCGGCATCGACAACAGCCACTACGGCGAGCAGATGGCGATGGACTATCAGCCGGGCGGCTATCAGATGGACCTCTTCGCCCGCTATCCGAGCGACGGTCTCTCCTCGATCACTGGCTTCGACCCCTCCCTGTTCCCCGATCAGTGGTCGCTGGCCCAGCACTACGCGCTCGCCGACGACAACTTCCAGCCGTTGATCGCGCCAACGCAGCCGAACGTGATCAGCTCGCTGACCGCAGACGCGCACGGCTGGCTCTACAACGACAACCCGCCCGCCTCGATCACCTACAACTCGATCTTCGACCAGCTGAGCACGGTCGGGCGAAGCTGGCGCGTCTATTACGGCATCCCCCGCTCCGATCTCAACGGGACCGTGTGGACCCGGCTCGTCCCGTCGACCGAGGAGCAGGACCTGACGACGACCTCCGCCTTCTTCTCCGATCTGTCCTCGGGCTCGCTGCCCGACTTCTCGCTGGTGCGGCCGGGAGTCGGCTACAGCACCGAGCCCTGGGAGGATACGCAGCCGGGTGACGCCTGGGTCGGGCAGCTCGTGACCGCGACCGAGCAGAGCCGGCTCTGGAAGAGCACCGCCATCTTCGTCACCTACGACGAGGGCGGCGGCTTCTGGGACCACGTCGCGCCGCCGCAGGTCACTCCGGACGGCTACGGCATGCGCACGCCAACGCTCGTGATCTCGCCCTACACGCGGCCCGGCATCTACCACCGGCAGACGACGAACATGTCGATCCTGTCCTTCATGCAGCACCAGTGGGGGATGGCCCCGCTCAACCGGCTCAATGCCCGGCAGGACGACTTCGGCGGCGCGTTCGACTTCCGCCAGCAGCCCTCGGCGCCGGTGCCGCCCCCGGTCGTCCCCCCGGTGACGCTGCGCATGGGCGGCGGGGCCTCCACGACGACCTACTCGACGAACCCGGGGACCCCGTTCACCGTGCACGTGCTCGCGACGGATCCGGCGCTCGATCCGGCGCCGGCGACGACCGGGCCGGTCACGATCACGGCGGTGGGCCCGCCGGGCGCGCCGGCAGTGAGCGGGCTGCCGGCGACAGTCAACCTCGCCTCGGGGACCGGCTCGTTCTCCGTGACGTTTCCGACTGCGGGCTACTACCGCCTGACGGCGTCGGGGCCGAACGGATCGATGGGTTGGGTCACGATCGGCGCCGGAGTGACGCCGCTGACGCCGTGAGTGGCGGGGCGCCGAACCTGGGCTATCCCTTGCGCTTCTTGAATACGGCGAGGTACAGCGACGTGTACAGCTTGCCGACGCCGAGCATGAGGATGTCGCCGTGGCTGCCGACGCCGGACACCGGCTGCAGCTGCACGAGCTCCCAGCCGGCCGCACCGAGCTCGTTGAGGCGGGGAAGCGTCGCCTGCACCGCTCGCGACGGCATTTTGCCCTGCGGGTAGAACTGCTGAACGAACGCTGCCTGCTTCGATGCGTCGGCAACGACGAATTCGGTGTAGTACTCCCACTCGTCCGGGGCCTCCTCCATGCCGTCGCCCTCCCGTCATGAAATGCCGATGCTGGGGGCATGGTAGCGGGCGGCGCTGAATTCAGGCCGGTGAGCCGGCGCGCGGTCCGGTACGTTCTTCAGGTGATGCAGACAGGCAGCACTG
>JBAPVZ010000581.1:0-8125 GCA_049283435.1 Candidatus Dormiibacterota bacterium | reverse complement strand
CTGCGGCCGCGATGCAGAGTCAGATGCAGCAGACGTTCCAGACGGCCGGTGGAAGCTGAGGGCGCACGGACTGGGCCGAGGGGAAGTGCACACGGGAGTGCCGAGTGGGAGGCCACGGATGCGAGGGCAGGAATGGGAGGACAGGAATGGGAGCGCAGCAATGGGAGGGCAGCAATGGGAGGGCAGCAATGGGAGGGCAGGACGCGATGTCGATGGTGAAGGTGCGCCCGGCGGGACTTGAGACGTTCGTCGACCAGGTGCTCCAGGCGATCGAGACGCCGCCGGACATCGCGGGGCAGGTCGCGCACCACCTCGTGGGCGCGACGCTCGCCGGCCACGATTCGCACGGGGTGCTGCGCCTGATCTGGTACGTCAGGTCAGCTGACGAGGGACGCCTGGACGTCAGGGCACGTCCCGAGCTCGTGCAGGAGCGAGGCGGCTGTGCGCTGTTCGACGCCCACCGTGGGTTCGGGCACTACTCGACGATCGTCGCGCTCGACTGGGCGCTCGAGCATGCGCCCCGGCACGGTATCGCGAGCGTGGCGGTCCGCGATTCGACGCACATCGGCCGCCTCGGGGAGTACACGGAGCGGGCGGTGGCCAGGGGCTTCCTCGCGATCGTGACCGTCGGCAATTCGGGACCGGGGTCGCGCCTGACGCCTCCGTTCGGCGGTCGAACCCGGGCGCTCGGCACCAATCCCTGGTCGCTCGGCGTGCCGGGCCGCGAGCACGACTACCTCTATGACGCGGCGACGACGACGGTCGCCGAGGGCAAGGTCCGCGCCGCCCAGGCGAAGGGCGTGGACATGCCGCCCGGTTGCATCACCGATCGGGAAGGTCGCCCGACGACCCGGCCCGAGGACTTCTACGACGGTGGTTCGATGGTGCCGCTCGGCGGAGATGTGGCCGGCCACAAGGGATTCGGGCTGGGTCTGGGGTCGGCGCTGTTCGGCTCGCTCGCACTCGCCGCCGACGCGGCCGGCACACGGACCGAGGGCTCGCTCGACGGCGTCTGGCTGCTCGTGCTCGATCCGGCCGCGTTTGGTGACGCGGACCGTTACCGAGGGATCGTCGAGGGCGGCCTGGCGACGATCAAGGGTGTGCCGCCGGTCGACGGCGTCGCGGAGGTGCTGCTGCCCGGCGAGCCGGAACAGCGCTCGCGTGAGGTGCGCGGCGCCGGCATCCCGATCCCCGACGCGACCTGGCGTGATCTCCAGGAGCTGGCCGAGCGGTTCCACCTTGGGTCCCCCGAGGTCGTGCCCGACGCTTGAGCGAGTCGGCCGAGTGCCGGCGATCGGTCGCTATCCTGCGCCGGGAGGCGGCCGATCGCCGGCGTTCGGCCTCTCGTACGACGCCGCGCCCGAGCGGGGCCGGCGGACGTCGCTTGACACGACCCCACTGCCCGAAGTAACCTGCCGCCCGTCATACGTATGACGTATTGATAGGGGGACCCTGACCCATGGCAGCAGCCCAGGCGGGGGTGCGCGAGGCGACACCGTCGGAGCTCCGGCGGGCGATCATCGCCTCCGCGGCCGGTAACGCGACCGAGTGGTACGACTACGGCGTCTACAGCTACGTCGTCCCGATCATCGCGACCGTCATCTTCAACGCGAAGGACCCGGCGGTCGGTCTGGTCGCGACCTACGGCGCACTCGCCGCGTCGTTCCTGATCCGCCCGCTCGGCGGCATCGTCCTCGGTCCGCTGGGGGACAAGCTGGGCCGCCAGCGCGTGCTCGTCCTGACGATCCTGATCATGTCGCTGGCGACGTTCTGCCTCGGCCTGCTGCCGACCCACGCCGTGATCGGCGTCTGGTCGCCGGTACTGCTGATCGCGATCCGGCTCGTTCAGGGCTTCTCAACCGGCGGTGAGTACGGCGGCGCGGCGACGTTCATGGTCGAATACTCGCCCGATCGCAACCGCGGCTTCTGGTGCTCCTGGCTCGAGTTCGGCACGCTCGGCGGCTTCACGGTCGGCGCCGGAATCGTGACGGTGTTCACGCTCATCCTCCCGCACGCGGAGATGATCAGCTGGGGTTGGCGCGTTCCCTTCCTGCTAGCGCTGCCCCTCGGCCTGGTCGGGCTCTATCTCCGTCTCCGGCTCGACGAGCCGCCGACCTTTCGCGAGCTGGAGTCGAAGGGCCAGCTCGCCGACGCGAGCTTCCCGGTCGGGGAGGCGGTCCGCCATGCGTGGAAGCCGATCCTGCTCTGCATCGGCGTCGTGATCTTGCTCAACGTCGCCGACTACACGGTGCTGACCTATCTGCCGACCTACTTCTCGCAAGTGCTCGGCATCGGGGCGACCGAGTCGCTGCTGATCGTGCTGGCTACCCAGATCGCGATGATGTGCGTGATCAGTTCCATGGGCGCGCTCTCCGACCGCATCGGACGCCGGGCGATGCTATTCATCATCGCGTTCGGGTTCATCATCTTCTCGATCCCGGCCTTCCTGCTGATCGGGCACGGCGGCATTCTCGGCATCATCATCGGCATGATCCCGGTCGGCCTCTTCATGGTGATGTTCCTCGGCACCGAGCCGTCGACGCTGCCCGCGCTGTTCCCCGGGCCCTACCGGTACGGCGGGTTCGCGATCGCCTACAACATCTCCACCTCGCTCTTCGGCGGCACGGCCCCGCTCGTGGAAACGGCGCTGATCGACAAGTTCCATGACAACCTGATTCCCGCTTACTACGTGATCGCCGCTGCGATCGTGACGCTGGTGCCGATCTTCCTGATGCGCGAGACCGCGCGGAGGTCGATCCGCGGTACCGAGGTGCCCGGCTCGCCGGAGCAGGACGAGCAGCTGGCGGCCGACGCTGCGGCGGCGCCCGGCGACTGACCACTGAGGGACCCCTTGCCGAGCCGGCCCGACTGCGTTCGCGGCGGCGGGCCGGGTCGCGCGATGGCAAGATGATTGCCGCCATGCCCGGCCGTCCTCGGTACCACCGCGATCCTCAGTTGAAGCTCAGCGACCAGGTCGCGACCGAGCTGGAACAGTGGATCCTGAGCGACTACCGCCCCGGAGCGCGGCTCCCGACCGAGCCTGAGCTGTGCACGCGTTTCGGGGTGTCGCGGACCGTCGTGCGCGACGCGCTGCGCACGCTCTCCTCGATCGGCCTCGTCGACGTCCGCCAGGGCGTCGGCATCGTCGTCGCCGGCCCCGAGGACGAGACGCTGACGCATGCGCTCTCGGTCCGCCTGCAGACGTCCGAGGTCACGGTCGGTGACGTGCTCGACGCACGGCTCGGCCTGGAGACGGCGCTCGCGGCAGAGGCGAGCCGGCGGGGTACGCCGGACGACTGGCGAGCGCTGCGAGAGGGCTTCGAACGCATGGAGCAGCATGTCGCGGCGCGCCGCTGGGAGGAGGCGCAGGCCGAGCACCTGGCCTTCCATCGCAGCCTGCTGCACGCGCTGCATCTGCCGGCGCTGGAGCTGATGCTGCTGCCGCTCCAGGAGGTCATCCTTATCAGCCAGCTGCCGCCCGATCTGGAGGACGCGAGCTATTGGGACCTGCCGGCGCACCGGGCGATTCTCGATGCGCTGGAGCAGGGGTCGGCCGGTGGCGCCCGCCAGGCGATGCTCGAGCACTTCGAGCACACGGAGGTCGGCGGCGGTTACCAGGGCTTCCGAAGCCTGCGCTTCCGGGAGACGCGGGATCTGCCCTCCTATCGGGCGCTGGCACCCCACGTGCGGCCGGAGGGTGGCGCCGGCGAAGCGACGCCGGCTCGGTGACTCCGCGCGCGACCCTGACGGGGCCCCAGCGGCCGCTCGCGAACCGGCGCCCCGCCAAGCAGTAGCCTGACGCGCGGTGCCACCGCTCTCCGACCTGCTGACCGGCGATCTGCCGACCATCGTCATCTGCGGGCTCGGCCTCGTGCTCGCGGTCCGGCTCCGGCAGCGCAGCCGGATCGCCGCGATCCTGATCGTCATCGCCTGCGCGGTCGGGCTCTTGAGCGAGGTGTGGTTCCTCGTCTACGGCTGGGTGAACGGCGCGCTCTCCCTCCTGGAGCAGCGCGGCACGCTCGGTGGACCGGCGGTGAACGCGATCCAGACGGTCTACCTGCTGCTCGGCAACGTCATCGACGCGGTCTGCGTCGGCCTGCTGCTCGTCGCCGTCCTGCTCGGCGTCCGCGGGTGGGGGTCCGCGCGGAAAACCCGAACCATGCCGGGCGTCCGCCGGTGACGCCGGCGCTGCTCGAGGATCTCCCACTTCTCCTGATCGCGCTCGCCGGGTTTCCCATCGCCGCGCTCGTCGTCAGACGCAACTGGATCGCGGCGCTGCTCGTCGCGGCCGGCAGCCTGCTCGGACTGTTCGGCTGGCTGCTCGGCGTGCTGTTCGTGCCCGTCGTGCTCGGCGCGGCGCTGAGCGGCGCCGTCGCTCCCGCGTCGGCCGGCCGCCTGGAGAACCTGTATCTCGGCTACGAGAACCTGGTCGGCGCCGTCAGCCTGGCCGCGAACGTCACGGGCGCCCTCGTCGCGCTGGGCGGGCGGCTCCGGCTGGCGCCCCGACGACCCCTGTCCGGCGCGGCGGGTCAAGGTTTTCGGCTCGGCGTCCTCGGCACGTCGATGACGAGCGCCGTCGCCGCCGTCCTCTTGGTCGTGCTGCTGGCGACGCAGTCCGGGCACCTTGCCTCGGCCGTTCTCGGCGGGTCGCTGCACCCGCGGGCGACGCCGACGCCGGCGCGCTCCCTCGACCCGGGAACCTATTCGGCCGGCAGGCTGCACGCGCCGCAATCCCTCGGCGGCCAGCCGCTGGAGCCGCCGTCGAGCCGGAAGGAGGTCGCGCAGGCTCGCCAGGAGCGGGACCAGCTGTCACAGTCGGCGGGCGGTGCGCCGGCCATCGTCGCGACCTACCAGGGCTTCATCAGCCTGCAGGGCGTGCAGGGCTATCTCACCGCCGACCAGTACTTCGCCGGCTCGCAGGTCGCCTATCAGGACGTGGGGCCGGTGCGCTGCGGCACGGCGGGGCTCACGATCTGCTTCCGCTCCGATCCGGCGCAGCGGCTGTCGGTCGCGGTCACCCAGCTCGGCGCCGTACCGAGTACCGCCCAACTGACGAACGAGGCCTGGCGGGACCTCGGCGGACACTGATTCGGCGCCGGGGGGTTGGCACGCCGGGGTCGTGCCGGATAGCATCATACGTATGATCAATGCGACGAGATCCGAGCAGCTGCACGAGCGGGCGGCGGTTGCGGTCCCCCGCGGCGTCAGCCAGATGACGCCGCTCGTCATCGAATCCGGGGAGGGCAGCGTCGTCGTGGACGCCGACGGGCGCTCGTACATCGACTTCGCCGGCGGCATCGGGACGCTGAACCTGGGGCATCGCCATCCTCGCGTGATGGCACGGGTTCGCGAGCAGGTGGAGCGCCTGCACCACGTCGCGATCGGCGTCAGCCAGACGCCCGAATACATCGAGGTCGCCGAGCGGCTCTGCGCGGTCGCACCGGGCAGCGGCGCCAAGAAGGCGGTGCTGCTGAACAGCGGCGCCGAGGCGGTGGAGAACGCGGTCAAGATCGCACGGGCGGCGACCGGGCGGCCGGGCCTGATCGCGTTCGATCTCGGCTTTCACGGCCGCACGCTGCTGACGATGTCGCTCTCCGGGAAGTACCACCCGAACAAGGAGGGGTTCGGCCCGTTCGTGCCCGTCCACCGGCTGCCCTACCCGAATCCCTATCGCTGTCCGTACGGCATCGAGGGCTGTGGCACCTGCCCGGAGCACTGGGAGCAGGCGCTGGATCGCCTGTTCGCGGAGGAGACCGATCCCTCGACGGTCGCGGCCGTCGTCGTCGAGCCGGTCGCCGGCGAGGGCGGCTTCGTCGTGCCGCCCGCCGACTTCCTGGCCCGGCTGCACGCCGCCTGCCGGAAGTACGGAATCCTCCTCGTCGTCGACGAGATCCAGACCGGTTTCGGCCGGACGGGGACGCTCTTCGCATGCGAGGCGGCCGGCGTCGAGCCCGATCTGATGACGATCGGCAAGTCGCTCGCCGACGGCTTTCCGCTCACCGCCGTGGTCGGCCGGGCGGACCTGATGGATGCGCCGGAGCCGGGCACCATGGGCGGTACGTACACCGGGAACCCGGTCGCCTGCGCGGCGGCGCTCGGCGTGCTCGACACCTTTCGCGACGAGGACATCCTCGGCCAGGCGCGCCACGTCGGCGACGTGGTCGCCACCGCGCTGCGGGAGTGGCAGGGTGCCTACGAGATCGTCGGCGACGCACGCCGGCTGGGGGCGATGGCGGCGGTCGAGATCGTCGGCGACCGCTCGACGAAGGCCCCCTCCCCGGCCGAGGCGAAGGAGGCGCTCCACTACGCGCACGACCACGGGCTGCTGCTCATCAAGGCGGGCATGCACGACAACGTGCTGCGGACGCTGATGCCGCTGACGATTCCGGACGACCAGCTGCGCGAGGGGTTGCGCATCTTCGGCGACGCGCTCGGCTACGTCACGGAGCGCCGCACGTCGGAGCCGTAGCCGCCTAACGGCGAGTCAAGACCTGGACGAGGCCCGGGAAGCGCTGATCGAGGTCGCTGCGGCGCAGCGAGGTGATCCGCTGGGTTCCCTCCGCACGGGCGCGCGTGATCCCGGCCTCGCGCAGCAGTCGCAGGTGGTAGGAGCCGGTCGAGGCGGGAAGCCCGAGCGCATCTTCGAGCTCATGGCAGGTGCGCTCCCTGCCGTCGGCGAGCAGGCGCACGATCTCGAGGCGCAGCGGGTCACCGACCGTGCGCAGGATCGTCGCCAGATCGAGCGCAGCGGTCGCCGGGTGGGGGATTCTGTCGCGTACGGCGCCGTCCTTGGGCATGGCAACATGATATAACTTGATCCATGTTTCCAAGAGTATGGAAATTTGGAAGGACCGTAAGAGTCGAGGCGCGCAGGGCGGCGCCGGGTGCCGTGGGCCGCACGCTATCGCCCCCGGCGGCGTACGGGCTCGCCGCTTCGGTCATCGGCCTCGCCCTGTTCGCATCGGCGACCCCGTCTCCGCTCTATGGCGTCTACCGGCAGCTGTGGGGCTTCTCCCCGCTCGTGCTCACGCTCGTCTACGCCACCTACGCCTTCGGGGTGCTGACCACGCTGCTCCTGGCCGGCCGCGTCTCGGACGACGTCGGCAGGCGCCCGGTGCTCCTACTGGCGCTCGGCACGCTGATGGCGAGCACCCTGCTGTTCATGGCCGCGGACTCGGTCGCGTGGCTCTTTGCGGCCAGGGCGGTGCAGGGCCTGGCGACGGGTCTCGCCCTCAGCGCCGCGAGCGCGGCGCTGCTCGACCTGCACCCGCGGCGCGACCTGGCCGCCGTCGGGCTGATGAACGGCGTCGTGAGCGCGGGCGGGATGGGCCTGGGCGCCGTCGTGTCAGCGGGCATCATCGACCTGCTACCGGCGCCGCGAGTCCTGCCCTACGTTCTGCTGCTGGTGCTGTTCGCCGTCTCCTTTGCCGCCGCCCTTCGGATGCCCGAGCCGGTGCCGGCACCCTCGGGGCTGCGCCTGGCGCCACAGCGTCCACGTGTGCCGGGCGCGGTGCGCGGGCCCTTCGTTCTCGCTGCGCTGGCCGTGCTCTCCTCGTGGTCGGTCGGCGGCCTGTTCCTCTCGCTGGGGCCCCAGCTGGCGGTGGAGCTGTTCCACACGACCGACCCGTTGATCGGGGCCCTCAGCGTGTTCGCGCTCGCCGGCTCCGGCGCCGCAGCCCAGCTCACGTTTGCCCGCATCGCGCCGTGGGCGGGGGCGGCGGCGGGCTCGGTCGCTCTGGCGACCGGGATGCTGCTCATCGTCAGCGCAGTCGCCGCCAATTCCGGCGCGCTGTTCCTGGCGGGCGCGGTAACGGCCGGTGCCGGCTTCGGGGTCGCGTTCCTCGGCGCCCTGCGAGCGCTGTCGGCCGTGATCCCGGCCCAGCATCGCGCCGCCGTGATGTCCGCCTTCTACGCGATGGCCTACATCTCGATCTCACTCCCCGCCATCCTCGCCGGCGTGCTGGTCACGCCGCTCGGCCTGCGCCCGACCTTCGAGATCTTCGGCGCCTCCGTGCCGCTCTGGCGGTCGTCGTCGCCTGCCAGGCCTGGAGGACGCGCCCGGCCCGGGCGCAGGCGCGGATGCTGAGCGCTTCTCCGCGTCCCAGATGAGCATCATCGGGAGCCC
>JBAPVZ010000580.1:0-1575 GCA_049283435.1 Candidatus Dormiibacterota bacterium | reverse complement strand
GGACAGGCTACCGGGGGGCGTCACCCCGACCAGTCCTCCCAGCGCAGGGCAGGCACGCGGGCGAATTCACCGGTGTTCGCGGTGATCAGGCGCGCCTGATGCCGCAGCGCCTGGCCTGCGATGAACAGGTCGTAAGCACCGATCGGGGTCCCCGCTCCCTCGAGCGTGGCCCGAATCAGACCTGCCTCCCGCGCGTCCGCGGCGTCGAGCTCCAGCACCTCGATCGGACCCGAGAGAAAGGCCCGCAGCCGCTGCTCATTCGCTCTCCTGCGCAGGCTCTTGGCGACCCCGTACCACAGCTCGAAAACGGCGACGGAAGAGGTTGTCATCCGCTCACCCTGGGCGGCAACCGTGACGAACCGCTCCCGGACCCGCGCCGGGGCACCGTTGACGAGCGCGATGCACGCGTTCGTATCGAGCAGGCAGGTCATTCGAAGCCGGTGCGAACCGGGGTCGGTGGCTGGTCACGGCCCTGGGGCAGCAGCGGCTCGTCAGCCAGCCCGTCCATCTCGGCGAACCACGCCAGGGGCTCGAGGATCGGCTCGAGCAGGACGCCGCTGCCAACTCTTCGCACCCGGACCCGATCGCCTCGCAGGCGGAACTCCCGAGGCAGCCGCACAGCTTGACTGCGACCATTGGTGAAAAGCCTGCCGATACGACTCTCTGGCATGGATCTGCTCCGACACGGCCGCCGAATCTATATCAATGGTCTAGACCACGCGAGCACGTGCTGCAAAGGGCGCCCGGCTCCGGTGTTGCACGCGACGGCCGGGATGCGCTGCAATCGTCGCGTGACCGGCGCGCTCGGCGCCACCCATCTGCTCTCCATGGCCGTGATAGCGCTCGCCGGGGCGGGCGCGGTCGTGCTGCCTCCGCGCTGGAGCGAGCCGGCGAATCGCAACGTCGCCCGCGGCCTCGCCGTGCTGCTGCTCGGGGCCGAGCTCAGCTGGTGGCTGTTCCAGGCGGTGACGGGCGGGTGGCGCGGGGTCGGCGGCCTCCCGCTCCAGCTCTGCGATCTGACCGCGATCGTCGGCGCGGCCGCTCTCTGGACGTGGCGCCCGCTGCTCGCCGAGATCACCTGGTTCTGGGGGATCGGCGGCGCGCTGCAGGCGCTGCTGACGCCGGAGCTGCCGGCCCCGTTCCCGAGCTGGCTCGCATTCCAGTACTACATCGTGCACGGCGGTGCGGTCGTCGCCGCGATCCTGCTCGTCATCGGCCTGCGACGTTACCCGCGAGCGTGGGCGGTGCCGCGCATGATCCTCGTCACCGGCCTCGTCGCGGTCGCGATCGGCATCGTCGACTGGACGACCGGCGCCGACTACCTGTTCCTCCGCTCCCCGCCTCCGATTCACAGCCTCCTCAGCGTGATCGGCGGTTGGCCCCGCTACCCCGTTCTGCTGTTCTTGCTCGGAGTCGGGTTCCTGCTCATCCTCGACCTGCCCTTCTTCTTCGTCCGCCGAATTCAGTCCGCCGGCGCCCGGCCCGTCAAGGCGGCCCCGTAAGCTTTCGCAGATGGCGGATCAGGGCGACCTCTTCGGCACCGAGCCGAGAGCCTCGGGAGCCGGCGAACGAACG
>JBAPVZ010000579.1:0-13291 GCA_049283435.1 Candidatus Dormiibacterota bacterium | reverse complement strand
AGAGAGATGCTGGTATTGACGAGCAGCGTACCGACGAAGTCGGTGCCGGTGCCCAGGGTCACCGAGCTCCCGATCTGCCAGAAGACTCCGCAAGGCCCTCCGTTGATGATCGAGACCTTGGAGTTGCTCGCGGTGGTGAGCATGGAACCGACCTTGAAGATGAAGACGGCATTGGGGTCGCCACCCCCGTTGAGCGTGAGCGTGCCGGTCAGCTGTGCCGAAGAGGTGAAGCAGTAGACGCCGGGGACCAAGGTCCGGCCCCCCAGGTCGCCGGTCAGAGTCGACGTGCAGGGTTGTCCGGCGGCATTCGTGTAGGCGGTCGCCAGGTCGGTTTTGGCCGTCACGGCCACCGCGTCGTCGAAGTGCGTCGCCCCGTTGACCGCCCCGGGTGGAAATCCGGTCACCGAACTGCCCGGACTCAATCCGAGGTCGCCGGTTATGGTGGTCGGCCCGGTGTTCGTGACCGCGCTCCCGGCGAGGACTCCGAAGCTGGTGGCCGTGCCCAGCGGCGGTTGCGTGGCTGCGCTGGCGGTCAGCGGCGCCGAGGCGAGAGCCACTCCCAGCAGCAGCGCGCTGCCAAGAATGCCGAGCCATCTGGATACCCGCGGCCGCGCGGGCATGCAGAGCCTGCCGATCCAACGTCGCCCCATCTTTCCCCCTAACTTTCGACCCGTCCACGTTGTTTGGCCCCGACGCCGAAACGGCACCAATCCCGACAGGTCGGATCGAGCCCATTGCGGATCCGCGACGCCGTGGGAGAATCCCGCCCGCGCCAGTAGGCATTACCCCTACCGCCAGTGGACATCAGCAGACGCCAGATGTCAAGCTCGTTTAGCGACGGATCCAAGCAGCGCTCGGGAACGGGATGGGCTGAAACTGAGCAGGCCGCAGGCGCGCCACTCGGTTGGCTCAGGTTCACTTTGGCTCTAGCGTCGACCAGGTTCGGCGCCTGCATTGTCACAACCGACTGCCAGTGCAGCCCATCGAGTGGAACCGTCCGAGTTCGGCGGTGTGGGCGATCTCGTCGCCTGACACGAGGTTTCGCACGCATGACGTCTGAGCGTGAAGCTGGGGGGCCTCTGGGGCGTGCTACCCCCGCGCGGCCCGCAAGCCGGGGCGGGTCGAGCCGGAGGCGGGACGAGACGACCGTAGAATCACGGCCGTGTCCGAACCGCCGAGCCAGTTCCTCCTTCTCGTCTACCGCATGCCGACCCGCCCCACGAGCCACCGGGTGATGGTCTGGCGGCAGCTGAAGAAGATGGGTGCCCTCTACCTGCAGCAGTCGGTCTGTGTCGTGCCCGACCAGCCGAGCCTGCGGCAGGAGCTGGCGCCGATCCTGGAGCGCGTCCAGGAGTCGGGCGGCGGCTATCACCTCTTCCCACTGCGCGATCTGGACGGCGCCGAGTGGGAGAAGCTGCATGCGCAGTTCGTCGCCCAGGCCGCGAAGCACTACGCCGAGATCATCGAGAACTGCGAGGTGAACTTCGTCAAGGAGATCGAGTTCGAGACGTTCCGCCAGAACTTCACCTACGAGGAGGCGGAGGAGATCCGCGCCGAGTTCGAGAAGATCGTCGGTTGGTTCGAGCGGGTCGAATCGCGCGACTGGTTCGGCGCCGAGAACCGTGACCAGGCGAGGGCCTGGGTCGATCGCTGCGAGGAGCTCCTGGAGACGTTCGAGGCGCGGGTCTACCAGGAGCAGGAGGCGGAGGCACCGGCCGGAGACCTGCCGGCGCTCGCCTCGCTCACCGACGAGCCGGAGGCGAACGGCAGCGCCCGGCGCGAGGCGCCGCCGGCAGTTGATCACAGGGCGCCGCCCGCCGGCTGATCGGTCGGCGCGTCAGCCGGGTCGCCCGCCCCTGGGGCATCGGGGTCAACGGCACCAGCGGCGGTAGGGGGATTCCATGGCCGGGTCGTCGGGAGCGGACATCGTCGTCGTCGGGGCAGGTGTGATCGGGGCCTCGATCGCCTATCACCTGGCCGGGCTCGGGGCCGACGTGCTCGTCGCCGACCCCGGCGCGCCCCGCTTCCCGAGCGCCTCCTGGGCGAGTGCGGGAGGGGTGCGGCGGCAGAACCGCGATCCCCGGGAGTGGGCGCTGACGATCGCGGCGAGCGAGCGCTGGCCCCGGCTCGAGGGCGAGCTCGCCGCCGACTGCGAGTTCCGAGCCGGCGGGCACCTCCACGTCGCCGAGAACGACGAGGATCTCGCCCAGCTGGCCGAGCGGGCAGCCGAGGAACGGGCCGGCGGCGTTCCGGTCGAGGTCGTCGACGCGCGCGCCGCACGAGAGTTGGCGCCGATCCTGGGGCCGACCGTCGTCGGGGGAACCTTCACCCGCGGGGACGGCCACGCGAATCCGCGCCTGACGACCGAAGCCTTCCTCGACGCCGCGATCCGGCGCGGTGCCGTGCATCGAACGGAGTCGATCACCGGGTTCCTGCGCGCCACGGAGCCGGGCGGGGGGCGCCCGCGGGTCGTCGGCGTCGAATTCGGTTCCGATCGGATCCCGGCCTCGCAGGTCGTCGTCGCCGCCGGTTCCTGGACGCCGCGACTGGTGGCGGCCCTCGGGGTCGATCTGCCGATCCGTGTCGAGGGCCTCCAGATGCTGCTCAGCGATGCGACCGAGCCGGTCCTGGGGCCGACCATCGGTGCCGAGCGGCGCGCGATCTCCTTCAAGCAGCTGCCGGGCGGCGCCTTCTTCATCGGCGGTGGCTGGCCGGCGGACGTCGACGCCGCGTCCCATACCTGCAGCGTTCGCGACGACGCCGTGCGCGGCAGCTGGCAGACGGCGCGTGAGCTCGTCCCGGCGCTGCGCGTGAGGACGCTGGCGGACCGTTGGTGCGGCCTGGAGGGTCGCTCCATCGACGGCGTCCCCTACATCGGCCCGCTGCCCCGCGTCGCCGGCGCGTACGTCGCCGCCGGGTTCAGCGGTCACGGCTTCCAGCTGTCACCCGCCGTCGGCGCCGAGGTTGCGAATGCGCTTAGTGGCCGTCCGGTGCCGGCGCTGGCGGGACTCGGCGTGGACCGCATGAACGCGCTCTCGCCGGCGCAGACCGAGGCGTTCCGGCGGGGCGCAGTCCAGGCTCCGGCTGCCGGCTGAGCAGCCGCGGTCGCGGCGCGGCGCCACCCCGATGTGCTGCAATGTCGGAACCACCCGGACGGACTGACGGAGGAGCGGAGGAGATGAGGACGATGTCGACGCACGCGCGCGCCCGCGTGCTGGCGGACGTGCTGCCCGGAGCCCTGGCGCGCGATGCGGTGCTGGTCGCGGCCTTCGCGTCGTTGACCGGGCTCGCGGCGCAGATCTCCCTGCCGCTGCCGTTCACGCCGGTACCGATCAGCGGCCAGACGTTCGCGGTGCTGCTCGGCGCCGCCGCGCTCGGGTGGCGCCGGGCGGTGCTGGGCATGGTCCTCTACCTGGGCGTCGGCCTCGCCGGGATCCATTGGTTCGCACAGGGGCAGGGCGGCCTCGCCGCGCTCGAGCTGCCCTCGCTCGGCTACGTGCTCGGCTTCGTCCCGGCCGCTGCCCTCGTCGGGCGGCTTGCGGAGGGCCGGTTCGACCGCCACCCGCTGACGACGCTCGTCGCGATGGCGGCCGGCAATCTCGCCGTCTACGCGGTCGGGGTGCCCTGGCTGATGGCCGTCCTGCACGTCGGCATCGGGCAGGGACTGCTCCTCGGCGTCGTGCCGTTCCTGCTCGGCGACGCGGTGAAGGCATTGCTCGCGGCGGGCCTGCTGCCGGGTGCCTGGCGCGCCCGCGGGCCGGCGTGAGCGGCACCTCACGCCGGTGCCGGATCGGCCTCGACATCGGCGGTACCTTCACCGACCTGGTCCTCGACGACGGCGCCGGAGGACTGCACGTCCACAAGGTGCCGACGACCCCCGACGACCCGGCGCGTGCCGCCCTGACCGGCTTGACCGAGCTCCTCGAAGCGCGGGGCCTTGCCGTCGCCGACTGCGAGACGCTCGTCCACGGCACGACGCTCGTCACGAACGCGGTCATCGAGCGGCGCGGCGCACGGACGGCGCTGCTCGTCACCGAAGGGTTCCGCGATGTGCTGGAGATGGGGTCCGAGCAGCGCTACGACATCTATGACCTCTTTCTGCAGTACCCCGAGCCGCTGGTCCCGCGGGAGCGCCGCCTCGAGGTCACCGAGCGCGTCGACCGCGACGGCCGGGTCGTGACCGCGCTCGACGAGGATCAGGTGCTGCGCCACGGGGCATGGTGCGCCGAGCAGGGAGTCGAGGCGGTCGCGGTCTGCTTCCTGCACGCTTACCGCAACCCGGCGCACGAACGGCGCGCGGCGGAGCTGCTGCGCGAGGCGCAGCCCGGGCTCAGCGTTTGCGCCTCTTCGGAAGTCGCGCCGGAGATCCGGGAGTTCGAGCGCACGAGCACGACCGTCTGCAACGCGTACGTGCAGCCGGCGATCGACCGCTACGTGGGCCGGCTCGAGGCCGCGCTCGGCGCGCGTGGCTTCCAGGGCCGCTTCTTCCTCATGCAGTCGAGCGGTGCGCTCGCCAGCCCCGACGTCGCTCGCGCCTTCCCGGTCCGGCTCCTCGAGTCGGGGCCGGCGGGTGGCGCCGTCGTCGCCGGTTGGCTCGCTCGGACCTCGGGCATCGACGATCTGCTCGCGTTCGACATGGGGGGCACGACGGCGAAGCTCTGCTGCGTGATCGGCGGCCGGCCGCAGCTCGCGAACGAGCTGGAGGCGGCGCGCGTCCACAACTTCAAGCGGGGCAGCGGCATCCCCGTGCTCGCGCCGGTCGTCGACCTGATGGAGATCGGCGCCGGTGGCGGGTCGCTCGCGCAGCGATCCTCGCTCGGACTCCTCCAGGTCGGTCCGCGAAGCGCCGGTGCCGATCCCGGCCCCGCCTGCTACGGTCGCGGGGGTGAGACGGCGACGGTCACCGACGCCTGCCTCGCGCTCGGCTATCTCGATCCCGACCACTTCCTGGGCGGCTCGATGCCGCTCGACCCGGCGGCCGCGGACGCGGCGCTGGACCGCACGGCGGCGGCGCTCGGCCTCGACCGGACGGCTGCCGCCTGGGGCATCCATCAGATCGCGTGCGAGAACATGGCCTCGGCCGCGCGGGTCCACATCATCGAGAAGGGGCACGATCCGCGCCGGTTGCCGCTCGTCGCGTTCGGCGGTGCCGGGCCGCTGCACGCGGTGCGCATCGCCCGCACGCTCGGCTCACCCGAGGTTATCGTGCCGCAGCTCCCCGGCGTCGCGTCGGCGCTCGGCTTTCTCGTCGCGCCCGCCGGCTTCGCCTTCGGGCGCTCGCGCCCGGGGGGGCTCTCGGCGCTCGACTGGAACTCCGTCCGCGGCCTCTACGCCGAGCTGGAGGGGCAGGCGGCAGGCGTCCTCGCGGACGCCGGCGTCGCCGCCGAAGAAGTCGCACTGGAGCGCACCGCCGGTATGCGCCTGCGGGGTCAGTTCCACGACATCGAGGTCGCGGTCCCGGCCGGCGAACTCGACGAGACCGCCGGCGAGGCGCTCGCCGGCTCGTTCGCCGCCGAATACCGCCGGCTCTACCACGCGGTGCTGCCCGGTTACGAACCGCTGATCCGCGACTGGCGCCTCCGGGCGAGCGGCCCGGAGCCGTCGCTGCGCATGCCGGCGCCGGCTGCGGACGGCGGGCAGGCGCACGTCCGCGGACACCGGCCCGCCTGGTTCCCGGAGGCGGGCGGCTACGTCGAGACGCCGGTCGTCGAACGGGCGACGCTCGGCCTCAGGACTCGCCTCGTCGGGCCGGTCATCGTCGAGGAGCGGGAGTGCACTACGGTCGCCGGCCCGGGTGACCTGCTCACGGTCGACACCGTGGGCAGCCTGCGCATCCAGGTCGGCACGGCGGGAGTGGCGGCGGGAGTGGGGAGATGATGACGTCGAAGGATTGGGCGCGCGACCCGATCACCCTGCAGATCCTCTGGGCGCGTCTCGTCACGATCACCGAGGAATGCTGGATCACGCTCTGGCGGACCGCGTTCAGCATGATCGTCGGCGAGGCGCAGGACTTCGGCTGCGAGCTGCTCGACGCTCACGGGGAGTCGTTGGCCCACTCGCCGCGGTCGATGCCCGTCTTCAACCTGACGCTGCCGCGCGCCGTGCAGGGGCTGCTCGAAGCGTTTCCGCCGGACACGCTGCGCGCCGGCGATGTGCTGGCGACGAACGACCCCTGGATCTGTGCGGGCCACCTCAACGACGTCGCGCTCGTCTCCCCGATCTTCCGCCGCGGCTCGCTGGTCGGGCTCGCCGGCTCGATCGCACACTGCTCGGACATCGGCGGGAGCCGCGACGCGCTCGGCGTGCGCGAGATCTACGACGAGGGCGTGCAGATCCCGCCGATGAAGCTCTACCGCGAGGGCGAGGCGAATCGCGACGTGCTGCGCATGATCGAGCTCAACACCAGAGGCGGCGAACGGGTACTCGGCGACCTGCAGGCGCAGCTGAGCGCGAACGAGGTCGGCAGCGAGCGGCTCCTCAGCTTTCTCGACGAGTACGCGCTGGACGACCTCGGCGATCTCGCACGCGTGATGCAGGACCACGCGGAGCGTGCGATGCGCGAGGCGATCGCGGCCCTGCCCGACGGCGTCTACGAGGACGAGATGCCGTGCGATGCGCCAGGCGCGGGGACGTTCTCGCTCCGCGTCCGCGTCACCGTGCGCGGGGACGATCTCGACGTGGAGTGGATCGACGTCCGACCGCAGGTGGAGCAGGGGGGCGTCAACTGCACGATGAGCTACACGGCGGCGCATTCCGTCTACGCGCTGAAGTGCCTGCTGACGCCCGACCTGCCGTCCAACGCCGGGTGCTACCGGCCGATCGACGTGCAGGCGCCCGCGGGCAGCATCCTGAACTGCCGGTACCCGGCGCCGGTCAACGCGCGAACGATGGTGGGTTGGTACTGCGGGCCGGCGATCGTGCGCGCGCTCGCTCCGGCGCTGCCCGAGCGGGTGCAGAGCTTCACCGGCATGCCGATGTCGATCGGCGCCTACGGGTTCGACCCTGCCGGGCATCCCTACAACGACTCGCTGTTCCAGGGCGGCGGCCAGGGCGCGAGCGCGCACCGTGACGGCAAGAGTGCGCTGCTGTTTCCGACCAGCGCGCGCAACACGCCGGTCGAGACGTTCGAGTCGCGGGTGCCATTGCTCGTCGAGCGCAAGGAGCTGACGCCGGACAGCGGTGGGGCCGGCCGGCAGCGGGGCGGCCTCGGTCAGCGGGTGCGGGTGCGCAAGCTGCATGACGATGGCCTCCCGGTGCAGATCTCGATGATGCCGACGGGCGTGCACACCGAGCCGCCGGGACTGCAGGGTGGCGCCGCCGCACCCCACGCGGCGATCCGCTACGAGGGGCCGGACGGGGACCGCGGAGCGGACGAGCTCGGCGGGCTCGTGTCACTCCGGTCGCCCGCCGAGCGGCTGACGCTGGAGCTGAGCGGCGGCAGCGGGTTCGGCCCGCCGTCGGAGCGGCCGGTCGAGCTCGTCGCCCGCGATCTCGCCGAGGGGCGGATCACGCCGGCCGGGCTCGCCGCCTATGGGTGCCGGCTCGGGGAGGACGGGCAGGTCCGGCGCCACTGACGCCCGCTCCTCGATGACCGATCGCCCAGGTCACCGAGGCGACCGGCCGTATGCTCGCCCGCGTCACCCCGGCTCAGGAACGCCGACCACGCGGCACGAAGGAGCACCCCATGGTTTCCGAGCTGTTCGACCCCGACGTCTGGGACGAGGTGCCCGGCTTCGACCTCCACGACGTTACCTACCACCGCGCCCGCCGGCAGGGAACCGTCCGGGTCGCGCTCGATCGGCCCGAGGTGCGCAATGCGTTCCGGCCGCAGACCGTGGACGAACTCCACCGGGTGCTGGACCACGCCCGCCAGACCAGGGACGTCGGCTGCGTCCTGCTCACCGGCAATGGCCCCTCGCCGAAGGACGGTGGCTGGGCGTTCTGCTCGGGAGGCGACCAGCGCACTCGCGGCCGCGACGGCTACCGCTATGCCGAGGGTGACGATCCGGGGTCGATCGATCCCGCCCGTACCGGCCGCCTGCACATCCTCGAGGTGCAGCGACTGATCCGCTTCATGCCCAAAATCGTGATCTGCGTCGTGCCCGGCTGGGCGGTCGGAGGAGGCCACAGTCTGCACGTGGTGTGCGATCTCACGCTGGCCAGTGCCGAGCACGCTCGTTTCAAGCAGACCGACGCCGACGTGGCCAGCTTCGACGGCGGGTTCGGGTCAGCCTATCTGGCCCGCCAGGTGGGCCAGAAGTTCGCGCGCGAGGTTTTCTTCCTCGGCGAGGAGTACAGCGCTGCCGATGCGCACCGCATGGGCATGGTCAACGCGGTGGTGCCGCACGCCGACCTGGAGCGGGTCGCCCTGGACTGGGCCCGCAAGATCAACGGCAAGAGCCCGACCTCGCAGCGGATGCTGAAGTTCGCGTTCAACCTGGTCGACGATGGGCTGGTGGGCCAGCAGATGTTCGCCGGCGAGGCCACACGCCTGGCCTACATGACCGAGGAGGCGGCCGAAGGGCGCGACGCGTTCCTGGAGAAGCGGCCGCCCGACTGGTCGCCGTTTCCCTGGCACTACTGAGCGTCAGGATCAGCGCAAGCTCCAGCCGCGGCGGGCGCGAGCAGCGGGCGCAGGGTCGCCGCTCGGCTTCACTGGCCGATCTGTCCGTCGATGCGCTCCCGCAGCAGGTCGGCATGTCCATTGTGCCGTGCGTACTCCTCGATCAGGTGCACCAGGAGCTCGCGCAGCGAGATCGGGCTCCCTTCCGAGTCCTGCCCGACGAAGCTCAGGTCGGTCTCCTGGACGAACTGCTCGCCAAACGCGACCTCCTCGCTCCAGGCACTGCGTGCCTCGTCCACCACCGCAGGATCGGGGACGGCGCCGTCGAAGTCACGATCCGGCTCGGTGTCGGTCTGATAGCGCTTGGGGACGTTCTGCCCGGCGAATCGCCTCCGAAACCAGGTGCGCTCGACCTCGGCCAGGTGGCGGATCAAGCCGAGCAGCGAAATCGTCGAGGGCTCCACCGCGCGCCGGGCGAGCTGCGCTGCGTCGAGCCCATCACACTTCATCTGCAGCGTCAGGCGCTGACAGCGCAGAAATTCGGTCAGGGTCACCTTCTCGTCGCCGAGCGAGGGTCCACCCTGCCGCGGGTCGGCCTCAGGATCGACGAAGCGGTCGGCACGGTGCTGAGCCATGGTCACGTCCCGAATCTTGCCAGACCTCATGGAGATGGCCGTTCCCGCGTCGCTGCGCTGGGCTCGCCGCGGGTACACGCGGTCGCTGTTCCACCGGTGGCCTTGATGTCGCTGGTGAGGGGGGCGAACAAGTTGCCGGCCTGCCACCGCCTGCGGTCGCTACCGCCCAGCGCGGTCTCGCTTCAACTTGCGCCAACCACCGGCGCGATTGTTCGCGATGATCTGCCGGAACATCGCCTCGAGCGCTGCCGCGGGCAGCGCCTCACCCTGCCGGACGGCCACCGTCCGCGCCGTCTGGTTGTCGTGACCCGCGGTGATGATGCCCTCGGGATCGGGAACGATGGCCCCGTCGTAGAGGAAGACGTTGACGTGATCCCTGGCGGCAAGGAGCGCGCAGATGTTCCCGTCGAGCACGAAGTACGGCTGGTACGTGCGCTTGATCGTTTCCACGACCTCCCGATCGACGGCATGGACCAGTTCGCGAACCTCACGGCAGACCACCTGCTGCCACGCCGGCAGAGCGTCAATGTACTCGTCGACCCGTGGATCAGCCCGATACGGCATGCCGGCGCAGCATAGCCGCCTTCGACTCAGTCAAGGAGGTCCGGCGGCGGGCTCGGATTCACGTCACGCCGTGCAACTTGTCCGGATTTCGCACGATGTCGAGCGCGACGATGCGGCCGCCGTCGATCGTGAACGAGAGAACGTTCAGCCCACCGTAGGCATCGTGCATCACGATACCCGGCGCGCCGTTGACGTCCACCAGCCGGATCGATCGCGGGGGCACGCGGGTGAATGCCAGCAGCCGGTCGGCGACGTTCGCCGCCCCCCTCATCAGGGGCACGGACGCCACCTTGCCGCCGCCGTCTCCATGCCACGCGACCTCGGGGTCGAGGAGCACCAGCAGGCGGTCCAGGTCACCGTGCTCGCACGCCGCCGCGAACGCCCCGACCAGCTCCTGCTGCTCCCCGCGGGTGGGCGGGAAGCGGGGCTGCCCGGCCTCGACGTGGCGCCGCGCACGCGCCGCGAGCTGGCGCGTCGCCGCCGGTGTGCGATCGACGACCCGCGCGACCTCTTCGAACCCGAGACCGAACACGTCGTGGAGAAGGAACGCGGTGCGCTCCGCCGGCGACAGACGTTCCAGCACGACGAGCAGGGCCATGTTGATCGCGTCCTCGAACACGATGCGCTCGGCCGGATCGCCGCCGCCCATCTCGTCGACGACCGGCTCCGGCAGCCACGGCCCGACATAGGCCTCGCGCTGGACCCGGGCACTGCGCAGCGAGTCGAGCGCGAGACGGCCGACCGTCGTCGTGAGCCAGGCCCGGAGATCCCGGATCTCCTCGACGGCGACGCGGCGCAGCCGGAGCCACGACTCCTGCACGCAGTCCTCGGCTTCGGCGAGGGAGCCGGTCGTCGAGTAGGCGACGCGCAGTAGGTGGGGACGCAGGTCCTCGAACGACTGGGCGAGCGCCTCCTCGTCCGGCGGTGTCATCTCGCGGCCGGGCTCTGCATGCTGCCCGCGATCGCGCGGCGATGCCAGGCGCGCGGCAGTCCGGACCTTCTGATCAACGCAGTCCTCATACGCGATGGACGGAGCCGGCGACCGGGATGTGACACGACCTTAGACTGCATGGGTTGACGGGCAGGAGGGAGGAGGGATGCGATGACGGTGCAGCTGGAACCGGCCGCCGCCGAGCGGCTGCTCGCGCAGGCGGTCGAGAACCTCGAGCGCGACTACCCGATCCACTGGACGCAGACGATCGACGGGCCTGGCCAGCTGGTGCCGCAGCGGGAGGTCCATCCGATGTTCGCGGGGAGCTGGGACTGGCATTCGTGCGTGCACCAGACGTGGCTCGCCGTCCGCCTGCTGCGCCTGCGCCCGGCGCTGGGCGGCGCCGGAGCCGCGATCGCGGCGCTCGACCGCCTGCTCACGCCCGAGAGTGGGCGGGCGGAAGCGGCATTCTTTCGCGGGCCCCACAGCGCGAGTTGGGAGCGCCCCTACGGATGGGCGTGGCTCTTCACGCTCGACGCCGAGCTGCGCCGATGGGCGGCCGCGTCACCGAACGGTCCCGCTCCCCGGTGGTCGGCGGCGCTGGGCCCATTGCACGACGTGCTCCGCGGGCGCTGGCTCGAGTGGGCCGGCAGCGCGCAGCGTCCGATCCGCGCCGGTGCGCATCAGAACAGCGCGTTCGGCCTCGGGCTCGTCCTCGACGCGGCACGCGCGATTGGGGATGACGAGCTCGCCGAGACGACGGCCGCCGCGGCACGGCGCTGGTATGGCGAGGACGAACGCTACGGTGGCTACGAGCCGGACGCCGCCGACTTCCTGTCGCCGGCGCTCGTCGAGGCGGATGCGATGCGCCGGGTGCTCGATCCCGACGGCTTCGGCGACTGGTTCACCAGCTTCCTGCCCGATCTCGAGGCGCCACGCTGGTCGGTGCTGCGCGAGCCGATCGACGTGCCCGAGCCGAGTGACCCGGGCGGCTCCCACCTGATCGGCCTGCTGCTGTCGCGCGCCTGGTGCTGGCGCGCGATCGCTCGGTCGCTGCCGGCCGGCCACCGCTTGGCGTCAGTCGCCGCCGCGGCCGCCGACCGGCACGGCGAGGCGGGTTGGGCATACGTGTTCGGTGAGGGTTACGCGGCGACGCACTGGGTCGGCACCTTCGCGGCCTACCTGGACCTCGGCGCGCTGTCCGGCTGACCCTCGCGCCACTCCTATCGCCGTCACCGCGATCGCTGCTGCCGGTGGCCGTACGCTGAGGTCGCGGGCGTGGGAGGGAGCCAGGGACCACCGAGGATTCGCACGCCGCTGTCACTGTTCGCGCGCTGTTCGAGGTGTCGCCATGACCGAGCTGCCGGCTGCGTTCCCTGTCTCCACGGTGCCGGCACCGTCGGCGGGCCCCACGTTGCGCTGGGGTGTCATGGCACCCGGAGGCATCGCGATCCGGTTCGTCGAGAGCCTCCAGAAGCACACTGGCCAGCAGGTCGTGGCCGTCGGCTCGCGCTCCGCGGAACGGGCGCGCGAGTTCGCCAGCCGTTTCGGCATCGAGCGCGCCTATGGCTCCTACGAGCAGCTGGCCGAGGATCCGGGCGTCGACGCGGTCTATGTCGCGGCGCCCAACAGCGAGCACCGGCGACTCGCTCTGCTCGCGATCGCCGCCGGCAAGCACGCGCTCGTGGAGAAGCCGTTCACGGACACGGCCGCCGAGGCGCGCGAGATCGCGGCCGCCGGTCGAGCTGCCGGTGTCGTCGTGATGGAGGCGATGTGGACGCGCTACCTGCCCCAGAGCGACGTGATCCGGCAGCTGCTCGCCGCCGGCACGCTCGGGGAGGTGCGGTTCGTCGCCGCCGATCACGGTCAGAAGCTGCCGACCGACAGCCGCCTCTACAAGCCGGAGCTGGGTGGCGGCGCACTCCTCGACCTCGGTGTCTACCCGGTCGCGTTCGCGTTCTCGATCCTCGGCCGGCCGGCCAGCGTCGTCGCGCACGGATCGTTGACCGCCAACGGCCTTGACGCGCAGTCCGTGGTTTCGCTCGGCTACCCGTCAGGCGCGCAGGCGGCGGTGACGACGACGATGCTCGCGCGGACTCCGACCGGCGCGGTGGTCGCCGGGACCGAAGCCCTGCTGCAGGGCAAGGGCCCGTTCTACGCGCCGTCCACGTTCACGCTCTCGCTGCCGCCGACGGCGACCGGCCCGTCGATCACCTGGCAGGACGAGGCGGGCATCGTGGGGGGCGAGGGCCTGTGCTACCAGGCGGCGGCGCTCGCTCGCTACGCCGCCGAGGGCCGCATCGAGTCGCCGCTGCTGCCGCTCGACGAGAGCATCGCGATCATGGGAGTGCTCGAGGAGGCGCGGCACCAGGTCGGTGCCTACCTACCCGGCGAGACCCGCCCTGAGGGATAGCCGTCCGCGGCCGGACGAGCGTCGGAGCGGCGATCCGACGGCGAGCATTCTCACCCGATGCGCCAGGATGGAGGCATGCGCTCGCTTTTCTCGACGCCGGACAGCTCCCAGCCCGTCGAGCTCCGTGACGCGGATGAGCCGTCGCCTGCCGCCGACGAGCTGGTCATGGATGTCGCGGCCGCCTC